>SFFP01000017.1 GCA_004556875.1 Ruminococcus flavefaciens | reverse complement strand
GGAATTAGCCTCGGCATTGACGGTCAGGGTATCGAAAGAGGTCATAATATAGCCGTTTCCTTTGATGAATCAGGTATCGTTGACCTTGTAAGCATTACATATTCCGACCTTACTCAGCAGGAGAAGGAATAAAATTTTCATTTACCCCTTGACAAACTATGTGATATGTAGTATAATGTGTAAAGTGATTTTGTATTACACCCTGATGAGGTGCGCGAAAAATGGCTAAGGAACTTAAATTCGTAATGCTCCTTGACTGCTACGGAGACCTGCTTACAGACCACCAGCGCAGTATCATGGAGATGTATTACTGCGAAGACCTTTCACTTGCAGAGATAGGTCAGCCCCTTGATATCACAAGACAGGCTGTGCGCAGTATCATAAAGCGTACTGAGGATATTCTCCTCAACTACGAGGAAAAACTGGGATTTGCCGAAAGGCTTGGAAAAATGCGCGAGTGCTTCGGACGTATCGAAGCCGCCGCAGAACATATCACAGACGAAAATATAAGAAATACTATAATCTCCGAAGCTGAAATGGGTACGGAGATGCTTTGAATAATATATAAGGAGGCTCGACATGGCATTTGAGGGACTTTCAGAAAAACTGAATACCGTCTTTAAAAAGCTCAAATCAAGAGGAAAGCTTACCGAGTCTGACGTTAAAGAGGCTATGCGTGAGGTGCGCCTTGCACTTCTCGAGGCTGATGTCAGCTATAAGGTCGTTAAAGATTTCGTAAAAAGCGTTACAGAACGTGCTGTTGGTGAAGAAGTGCTGTCAAGCCTTACTCCCGCACAGCAGGTCATCAAGATAGTTAACGAAGAGCTTGTGGCTCTCATGGGCAACAGCAATTCACGCATAAATATGGCTTCAAAGCCGCCTACGGTCATCATGATGTGCGGTCTTCAGGGTTCAGGTAAGACCACTCATGCCGCTAAGCTGGCTAAGCTCCTTAAAAAGGAAGGACACCGTCCTCTCCTCGCAGCCTGCGATATCTATCGTCCTGCGGCTATCAACCAGTTACAGGTAGTCGGCGGAAAGGCTGATGTAAAGGTATTTGAAATGGGTCAGACAGACCCCGTTGTTATCGCTAAAAAGGCGCTTGCTTATGCTAAGGATTACGGTCACGATATCCTTATCATTGATACCGCAGGCCGTCTCCATATAGATGAAGCTCTCATGGAAGAGCTTGTAAATATCAAGAATGAAACTCAGCCTGACGAAATTATGCTCGTAGTTGACGCTATGACAGGTCAGGACGCAGTAAACGTTGCTAAGGCATTTGATGATGCTGTAGGAATAACAGGCGTTCTTATGTCAAAGCTTGACTCTGATACAAGAGGCGGTGCGGCACTGTCTGTGCTCTCTGTAACAGGTAAGCCGATCAAATTCGTTGGTATGGGCGAGAAGCTTGATGATTTCGAGCAGTTCCACCCTGAGCGTATGGCGTCAAGAATACTCGGTATGGGCGATGTGCTCACACTTATCGAAAAGGCTGAGAACGTAATGTCTCAGAAGGACGCTGAAAAGCTCACAAAGAAGTTCAAAGAGAACAAGTTCGATATGGACGATCTCCTTGACCAGATGAAGCAGATCAAGCGTATGGGTTCAATGAAATCTATCCTCGGAATGCTCCCGGGTGTCGGCGACAAGATAAAGGAAGCTGATATCGATGAGAGCCAGCTTGGAAGAATAGAGGCTATAATCACCTCTATGACAAAGGCTGAAAGAGCAAAGCCGTCTATCATCAATCCGTCCCGTAAAAAGCGTATCGCTAAGGGCTCGGGTACTAAGGTAGAGGACGTAAACCGTCTGCTCAAACAGTTTGACCAGATGCAGTCGGTAATGAAGAAGTTCACAGGCAAGAATAACAAGATGTCTCTGCGTAAGGCAAGGAAACAGCTTGCAGGTATGAATTTCGACAAGCTCACAGGAAAGGGCGGCGGAAATCTGCCTTTCTGACAGTGAGATGATCACAGCTTTCAATGCGGTCTCCCGCCGCTTGAATATATAAATTTTTTCGGAGGTGAATACAAATGGCAGTTAAGATCAGACTCAGAAGAATGGGCGCTAAGAAGGCTCCTTTCTACCGTGTAGTAGTTGCTGATTCAAGATACCCAAGAGATGGTCGTTTCGTTGAGGAGATCGGTTTCTACGATCCTACAAAGGAGCCATCAGTTGTTAAGATCGACGCTGATAAGGCTAAGGACTGGATCGCAAAGGGTGCACAGCCTACAGATACTGTAAAGGCTCTCCTCAAGAAAGAGGGAGTTCTTTGATCAAAAGCTTAATGGAGGAGGAGAGACTGAGGGTCTCTGCCTCTGTTCCAAAGCTTTAACGGAGGTTTTACTATGAAAGATTTACTTTATGCTATCGCAGCAGGCCTCGTAGAAGACAAGTCCGCTATCAATATTACCGAAGATGCTCCTGATGAAGAGGGCGTTATCGTTTTTCATCTTAACGTTGCTCCTGATGATATGGGCAGAGTTATCGGTAAACAGGGCAGGATCGCAAAGGCACTCCGTACAATTATGCGTGCAGGCGCAGCTAAAAAGGACCAGAAGGTCTCTGTTACGATTGAATAAGTATGTAAGCTCCCTGATGGGAGCTTTTTTGTTTTCGTAATAAATTATCTATTGACAAAAAATATGTTTTTTGATAGAATAATATCATCATTTATAAAGGGGGATTTACCATGAAATGTAAATACTGTAATTTTGAAAACAATCCGGGAGACAGATACTGCGAGAACTGTGGTGCAAGTCTGGAAGAGTCACTGGGGGCAATGAGTGACATTTCCGCTGTAATGCCTCAGAATACAGCTTCCGGCAGTAATCAGTCAACAGGTATGGCTGATATAACTTCTCAGCCAACAAATAACGCACAGAGCAGCAGTCAGCCAAGCGGTTACGGACAGCAGGGCGGCTACAACGGTCAGCCAACAGGCTACGGACAGCAGGGTGGCTACAACGGTCAGCCAAACGGCTACGGACAGCAGGGCGGCTACAACAGTCAGCCAAACGGCTACGGACAGCCTATGCCTTATGGCAATCCTCAGTTCGGACTTGATCAGATGTATATGAATACTTCAGACGAAAGTCCTAAGTATGTTGAATTCGGAGAGGCTATAAAGCTGTTTTTCAAGAATTATGTAAACTTCAGCGGACGTTCTACACGAAGCGAATTCTGGTATGCGTTCCTGTTTACATTCCTCGTTAGTCTTGGAGTAAGATTTATCGGCAGATTGTTAGGTTCATCGATTGAAACTTACCTGAACTGGATACAGATGGTTGCGTTCTTACTTCCAAATATCTCAATTGAGATAAGAAGACTCCACGATGTAGGCAAGTCAGGCTGGTGGATACTTGGTTCGTTCTTTGTAATGCTTATAACAGTTGCCGCAATGTTAAACGCAACTTCTCTCAGATCAGCGCTGGGACTGCTTTCTATTGGTTATCTAATCGCACTTGTATTAGCGATAATGCTTATAATTTTCTGGTGCAGACCGAGTGTTGGCCCTAATCAGTGGGGCAAACCTGCTATGCCGACTAATTACCGCAGATAATAATCAAAGGCTTCCGATAATATTCGGAAGCCTTTTCGTTTACAGGAATGGTCTTACATCTGCGGCAAGGCGCTCCTCTGCACCTATAAGCCGCTTAGCCATATCCTTTGAGCGCTCGTCGGCGGCTGAATATTTGTTGAGATAGCGGCTGAGGGACTTGATACCCATATTACAGCCGTCTGTGATGAGATCGGCAACTGTGCTGTCGTTATCGCTCATTGAGAGCTTCATATTGGTCTTGAACCATGACATCCCCTGCGCCATTGCATTAGGGTCTTTGCCCTCGTCGTGATAGTCAACGAGTATGCTTTGAAGCTCGTTTTTCATGGTTTCGTTTTCTGTCATGCTTTTCCGGAGAATATTGCGCAGGTCCTGACTTTTTACGTGATCCATGACCTCATCTATGGCGGAAACACCCATTTTTACGCCAGAATCGCACTCTCTCAGAAGCTTTATCGTATCCTGTTCGACCATAAAAACACCTCCCTTTGCGGATATTATGTCCAAAAAGGGAGGTGTTATACTTATTCATCATCATCATTTCCATCGCCGAAGTAAAGGTTTGTCATCTGCTGTAAACCGTACTTCTCAGCGAAGGTTCTGAATGACTTACGCGCCTTTGCGAAATTATAACCTTTTGCTGCAAAGAAAGCATCGTCCATATCACTTAGCTGAGAATAAAATTCGAGACCTATCAGGAGGTTTTCCTTTGTGTTATTGTCCGCAAGCTTGTTCACATCATCACAGGCTTCCTGTATTTCGCCATTGTGCATTCGCTCAACGAAGCCGAAAAGCTTCTGACGTTCTATTTCCTGAAGCATTGGCAAAGATCTTTCGATATTTGCTCCAAATAGTATTTTTGCAATAAACGCTGTCATTTCCTTTATCTGGCGCATGATGTAATCCTGTTCGAACATAACTATCCCTCCGTATGATTATAAATAAATCTTCCTGTCACTGAACATGGCAGGAAGACATTTTATCAGAAATCAAGCTTTGAGCGGAGCTTTTCGAAGAAGCTCTGGCGCTTTGTGTAATTTTTCTCTGTAAGTGAAGTCTCGAACTGCTTGAGCAGGTCTTTCTGCTTCTTTGAAAGATTCTTGGGGACTTCAACGTATATCTTAACATACTGATTTCCGCGGTCTGTGCGGTGGAGACGAGTAACGCCCTTACCCTTGAGACGGAATACGGTACCTGTCTGAGTTCCCTCGCTGATGTTGTATTTTACGTCGCCGTCGATAGTCGGAACGGTTATCTCTGCACCGAGAACGGCTTCTGTATAAGTAACAGGGATATCGCAGTATATGTCGTAGCCCTCACGTTTGAAGATCGGGTGTGACTTAACGTTGATGCCCACGAGAAGGTCGCCGTTAGGACCGCCGTTGATACCGCAGTCGCCCTGACCTCCGATACGGAGTGTCTGTCCGTCATCTATACCTGCAGGTATATCAACGGTAACTGTCTTCTGTACCCTTACTCTTCCTGCGCCGCGGCACTTTGAGCATGGGTTCTTGATTATCTTTCCCTTGCCGCCGCAGTGAGGACAAGGCTTTGTTGAAGATATAGCGCCAAAAGGTGTACGCTGAGTTGATTTTATAGAACCTCTGCCCTGACAGTCTGGGCAGATATCAGGAGTTGAACCTGCTTCTGCTCCTGTGCCCTTACATGATTCACATACGCACATACGATTGAGCTTTATCTCCTGCTTTTTGCCTGAGCAGGCTTCCATGAAGCTGATAGAAACGGCTTCCTGAATATCAGAACCTCTTCTGGGGGCATTGACGCTGGAACGCTTTGTGCCGCCGCCGAAGCCGAAACCGCCGAAGATACTTCCGAGGATATCGTCCATATCAGCAAATCCGCCGAAGCCGTCCATACCGCCTGCGCCGCCGCCGCCGTAGCTGGGGTCAACGCCTGCGTGACCGAACTGGTCATAGCGAGCACGTTTTTCGGGGTCTGAGAGCACCTCATTAGCCTCGTTTATTTCCTGAAACTTCTCAACATATGAAGGATCATCAGGGTGAAGGTCGGGGTGGTTTTCTCTTGCCTTTTTACGGAAGGCTTTTTTTATCTCGTCCTCGGAAGCACCCTTCTGGATACCGAGGACTTCATAATAATCTCTTTTTTCAGCCATATCTATTCTCCTTATTAGTGAGCAGTGAGCAGAGAGTAGAGAGTAGTGCGCAGAAGTTGGTAATTACTACTATCTACTTACTACTTTCTACTTACTAATTTGCCGCGCGGCATATTCTTGTATACACCTTTAGGGCGGCGGAGAGCCTCCGCTCCCATTTTCGCGTTCTCATACTGTTATACAGCAATATTTCGCCGTGCGGCATATTCTTCTTATATACACCTTTAGGGCGGCGGAGAGCCTCCGCTCCCATTTTCGCGTTCTCATACTGTTATACGGCAATATTTCGCCGCGCGGTATATTCTTCTTATATACACCTTTAGGGCGGAAGATTTTCCGCCCTAAAGCATTATTAACTGTTTTCTATAGAATCCTCATATTTGCCCCTGCCGCCGTCATAATCTCCGAGATCGTCATTTGCAAAGCCCGAGAACTTTGTCAGACCGATATATGCAGCAATAGCGAGAGCAGCTAAGATAATAATAGTCTTTACAGTTTTATTGATCTTCATTATCAAACCTCAGTGAAGTCTGCGTCAACTACTCCGTCATCGTTTCCGCCCTGAGCGCCTGCATCAGCTGCACCGCCGCCCATATTAGCGAACTGCGAAGGATCAATGCCCTGTGCGCCTGCTGCACCGTTAGGAGCTGCCTGCTGGTAAACCTTTGCAGAGAGGTCGTAGAATGCCTTCTGGAGGTCTTCCTTGAGGTTCTTGATCTCATCGTTGTTGTTTGCTTCGATAGCAGACTTGAGAGCTGCACACTTAGACTCAATATTAGACTTTTCGTCAGCTGAAACCTTATCGCCGAAGTCTGTGAGAGCCTTTTCACACTGGAATACGAGGTTCTCAGCTTCGTTCTTGTTGTCAACAGCTTCACGACGCTTCTTATCCTCAGCAGCGTACTGCTCAGCTTCCTTTACAGCCTTGTCGATGTCGTCCTTAGACATATTTGTAGAAGAAGTGATAGTGATGTTCTGCTCCTTGCCTGTGCCGAGATCCTTAGCGGAAACATGAACGATACCGTTCTGGTCGATATCGAATGTAACTTCGATCTGTGGGATTCCTCTTGGAGCAGGAGCGATACCGTCGAGACGGAAAGTACCGAGCTGCTTGTTATCTCTTGCAAATTCACGCTCACCCTGAAGTACGTTGATATCAACAGCAGGCTGATTGTCAGCGTATGTTGAGAATACCTGTGATTTCTTTGTAGGGATAGTTGTATTTCTTTCGATCATTTTTGTGCAAACGCCGCCTGCTGTCTCGATACCGAGTGAAAGTGGTGTAACATCGAGAAGAAGGAGACCGTTCTTAACGTCGCCGCCGAGAACGCCGCCCTGGTATGCAGCACCGAGAGCTACGCACTCATCAGGGTTGATGCCCTTGAATGGCTCTTTGCCGATGAGCTTTTTAACAGCGTCCTGTACAGCAGGGATTCTTGAAGAACCGCCGACCATGAGGACCTTGTTGATCTCTGAGATCTGGAGTCCGCTGTCGCTGAGTGCCTGTCTTACAGGTCCCATTGTAGCTTCTACAAGGTCAGCTGTAAGCTCGTTGAACTTAGCCTGTGTAAGAGTAAGGTCAAGGTGCTTAGGAGTACCTGAAGCGTCAACTGTGATGAACGGGATATTGATATTTGAAGTTGTTGTTGAAGAAAGCTCGATCTTTGACTTTTCAGCAGCGTCCTTGAGTCTCTGAGCAGCCATCTTATCCTGTGAAAGGTCGATGCCCTCAGTCTTCTTGAACTCGTCAACGATCCAGTTGATGATACGCTGGTCGAAGTCATCACCGCCGAGACGGTTGTTGCCGGCTGTTGCAAGAACCTGCTGAACATCTTCGCCCATTTCGATGATAGATACATCGAATGTACCGCCGCCGAGGTCGTAGACCATTACGGTCTGCTCCTCTTCCTTGTCGATACCATATGAAAGAGCAGCTGCTGTAGGCTCGTTGATGATACGCTTAACTGTAAGACCTGCGATCTGACCTGCGTCCTTTGTAGCCTGTCTCTGTGAGTCTGTGAAGTAAGCAGGAACTGTGATAACAGCCTCTGTTACAGGCTCACCGAGGTAAGCCTCAGCGTCAGCCTTGAGCTTCTGGAGAATCATTGCTGAGATCTCCTGTGGTGTATAGTTCTTGCCGTCTATAGCAACTTTATAATCAGAACCCATGTGTCTCTTGATAGAAGAAACTGTTCTGTCGTGGTTTGTAATAGCCTGTCTCTTAGCCACCTGACCTACGAGACGCTCGCCGTTGTTTGTGAAAGCTACAACGGAAGGAGTTGTTCTTGCACCTTCACTGTTAGGGATAACGACTGCGTTACCGCCTTCCATAACTGCTACGCAAGAGTTAGTTGTACCAAGATCAATACCAATGATTTTTCCCATAATATATTCCTCCTAATTTATAATTCATAATTCAAAATTTAGAATTATGAATGTGATTTGCTTACTTTTAATTGTGAATTATGCGTTGTTTAGTGCTCTGCACTAAACTGCAACTGCCACCATAGCAGGTCTTACCAGCTTGTCGCCGAGCATATATCCCTTCTGGAATACGGAACAAATGTGATTGCTTTCGTAATCCGTACCGTCCTGCTGCTGTATAGCGTTGTGTACATTGGGGTCAAATTCAGCTCCGAGAGCTTCTATTTCAGTAACATTCATCTGAGTGAGGAAGTTTTTGAGCTGATTATATATCATTGCCATTCCGTTTTTGAAGTTTTCGTCCGAACACTCGGCTTCAAGAGATCTCTCAAAGCTGTCGAGAACGGGGAGAAGCTTCTCAACACACTGTACGGAAGCATTCTGATAAGTCTCTGTCTTTTCCTTTGCTGTACGCTTGCGATAGTTGTCGTACTCTGCAAAGAGCCTCAGATACTTGTCATTTGCCTCTGCCAGCGCGTCCTCAAGGTCTGAGAACTGAGTAGCAGTGTCGTTGTATTCGCTGACCGCATCGGCTTCTTCAAGCTCGTCTGTATTCTCAGCGTCTTCAGGAGTTTCGGGTGTATCGCCTGCAAGCTCCTCAAGCTCTTCTGAGAAATTATCATTTTTCTCCATCGGTCATTTCTCCTTTCTGCTGCTCCGTTATGTCTGTGGGAGCATTTATTATGTCATCGTCTGAACCGTCCATAAGATAAGATATCTTTTGTGTAAGGTATTCGACGTATGGGATTATCTTTTTGTAATCCACTCTCATCGGACCTATAATTCCGAGAGAGCCTGCCTCCTTGCCGCCTTTGCGGTATTTAGAGACTATAAGGCTTGAATTGCCTATTGCAAGGCTGTCATTTTCAGCTCCGAACTTTACCTGTATGCCGCTGAAAGCGTTTTCAAGCAGTTCGGAAAGACCGTCCTTGTGTTCGATAAATCTTACGACTTCCATTTTGTCAAGGTCCTCACATGAGAGGAGCTTTTCGCCTCCGCTTACTGTCAGTTCCTGCTGACGAAGGTCTTCTGAAAGTTCACAGATACCTTTTACCAGCGGTGAAAGCGAAACCATGTAAGCGCTTACTGCCGCTACCATTTTGTCAAACATATCCTCAGACAGGTCATTTACAGATACACCGCTGAGGTTTTCCTCTATATAATGTGTGAAGAAATCAAGCTGTTCATGGCTGAGGTCGAATTCAAGTCTGCAAGCCTTATTTTTTATGCTTCCGTTTGACGTTATCAATAATATGACATACAGCCTTTTTCCCGTGGGGATAACTTCTACCTTAGATATTACCGAAAACCTCGGAACAGCGTTTGACACTACTGCGGCGCACTGAGTTATCTCAGTGAGAGCAGTTGCGGCATTCTGCACCAGAAGCTCTTCGGGAGTATCATGATCTCCGAGCATTTCATCGAGGCGGCGTTTTTCCTCATCGGTAAGGTCGCGTGGAGTCATAAGCTCGTCGATATAAAGGCGATAGCCCTTGAAGGTAGGAACTCGTCCTGCCGATGTATGGGGCTGTTCAAGATATCCCATCTGTTCGAGAGCCGCCATATCATTTCTGATAGTAGCGGAGGAAACATTGATATTTTCAAGCTTCGAGATAGATTTCGAGCCGACGGGTTCGCCCGTCCTTACATATTCGTCAACCACAGCAGCAAGTATTTTCAGCTTTCTGTCGTCCACGATACTCACAACCTTTCGATCTCGTTAGCACTCTAACTCTTTGAGTGCTAAATATAATTTATCACTATTATAGAGTTTTGTCAAGGGTTTTATACATTTTCGGCTTTTTGCCCTATTTTTACCACTTGAAAATATGCATTTAGAGCAATTTGACAAAGAAAGAAAAACTGCGGCTTTTCCTGCTCTGAACTATTGACAAAGCCGTTTCTGCGCTGTATAATTGTTAATGCAGTAAGGAACTGCAAAAATTATTTGAAGAGTAAAAATACGTTCGTTATACCTTATGGTATTCCAGTGTTGACTGAACGGGGAGTTGTCGGTCAAACGAAAAGCTCAGGCTTACGGTTCGTATTTTGCATCCCGCTTCATAGGACAACTAAAAAGAATCAAAACCTTCTTTTCTTGTCGTATGAGTGAGGAAAAGGAGGTTATTTTTATGGCTGTAAACAACAAAGGAACAGCAATAAAGTCTGGCATCAGACTTTTCGGAAGCACAAAGGTACTGGTAGTGGCTGCACTGCTCATTGCTATCAGTATCGTAGGCAAATCCCTCAGAGTGGATATCTTCAGCGTTATCCGCATAAGTGCAGAGACACTTCCCGTGCTTATGGCTGCTATTTTCTTCGGACCGTTCATCGGTGCGGCAGTAGGTGCAGGCGCAGACCTTATCGGCTGTCTTGTGACAGGAATGACACCAATGCCTGTTATCACAGTAGGTGCGGCTGCTACAGGATTTTTCGCAGGACTTGTATACCAGTATGTATTCAGGGAAAAGCTCCTTCCGAGAATTGCGCTTTCAGTAGTTATCGGCAGACTTATCGGCTCTGTCATAATCACAACGACAGGTCTGTATTATCTCTTCCCCGGTATGAGACCACAGCTTATCTGGAGACCTGTTACTAACATCATCATGGCAGTTATCGAGGTTTCTATCATCTATATGCTCATGAGCAATAAGGCGTTTACTGCTCAGCTTGAAAAAATAAAGAGAAAATGAACTTTACAGAAGCACTTGACTATATGAAAAAGACTGCCGAGCGCGGCAGTGTTCTTGGACTGTCCCGTGTTACGGAGCTTCTCAGACTTATGGGAGACCCGCAGGACAAGGTGAAAACTGTCCATATCTCAGGCACAAACGGAAAAGGCTCTTTCGGAGCTATGCTCACATCTGTGCTGAAAAGTGCAGGCTATAGGGTGGGTGGATTTTCTTCTCCTGCCATAACTAAAGTGACGGACAGCTTCCGCATTGACGGCGAGGAGATATCAGAGCAGGAGTTTGCGGATATCATTGGTGATATCGCTCCTGTATGCGAGAGCATGGCGGAAAAGCCTACAGAATTTGAAGTTCTTACAGCGGCGGCATTTGAGCTTTTTGTGCGCCGCGGCTGTGATATTGCTGTAGTTGAGTGCGGCATGGGCGGAGATCTTGACTCTACAAACGTCATCAAAGCGCCTGTGATGTCGGTTATTACCAATGTACAGAAAGACCACAGTGCGTTTCTTGGAAATACTATCGCTGAGATAGCTTTACATAAGTCGGGCATAATCAAAAAGGGCAGACCTGTGTATTTCGGCGGAGACAGCGAGGAAGCCTATGAAATAATGGCTGATGCCGCAAAAAAGCAGGGGGCAGAGCTTTATCTGCCTGATTATTCAAGGTTTGAGTGGACTGAGGAAAACTGTAGTATAAATGGTGCTGACTTCGTTTATGACGGCGAAAGCTATCATATACCGCTTCTCGGCACATATCAGTTTGAAAATGCAGTGAATGTTATAAGCTGTATTGAGATACTCAGGCGTGAGGGAATTAAAATCCCATGTGAAGCAGTGCATAATGGACTTGCAGAGGTCAGGTGGCACGGACGTTTCGAGGTGCTGAAAAAAGAACCGCTCATCATCTATGACGGCGCACACAACCCTGACGGTATACGCTGTGCGGCAGACAGTATCCGCAGATATTTCAGTGACAGAAAGGTCGTACTTCTCATAGGCGTAATGGCGGACAAGGAGTATAGTCTATATGCGGATATGCTTGGAGAGCTTGCGGAATGTGCTTTTGCTGTAAAGCCTGATAATCCGCGTTCTCTTGACAGTGAAAAGCTTGCTGAAGCCCTTACTGCAAAGGGACTTAACACAACGGCATATGAGGTACTCAGTGACGGCGTAAAGGCAGCTTACAATTACGCAAAGGAGCATGACCTGCCGCTCATCGCTCTCGGCTCACTTTATATGTACCGCGAAGTTACAGACGCACTTGAAAAAATATAAATATCAGGACTGCAAAGGTGATTTCCTGTGCAGTCCTTAGTTTTAGCTGTTTTCACAGCTATATATACTAAAATTATTCAGCTTATGCGGAAAGTTCGTTGAATTTGACTCTTGAAAAAAGGCTGAAAAATATGTATCATAGTAACGTAAACAAAAAACATAACAATTACCGTAAGAAAGAGGGGAATTTACCGTGAGAAAAAGTATTTTAGCAAGTTTTATCGTTTCTGCACTCATATGCGGAACAGCTGTTTCGTGTACAGTTACTACCTACGAAAGCACAACTCCGCGCTCTGCAAAGTGGACTACTGATGTCAAGACTGAGGCGAAAACAGAACAGGCTGGTCAGGATAACAATGCCGATGCACCTGCCGCAGAAAATAATAATGCAGGCAACAATGCACAGAACAATTCAGTTCAGCAGATACAGGTACAGGCTGTAACAGACGTTCCGCAAGTACAGGCAGCGGAAACTCCTGCCGCACAGCAGCAGCCTAAGGCAGACCCGCCTGCAGCAACAGCTGAACCTCAGCAGCAGGCTGCAAATTATATGGACTACATTCCGTATGCAAGAACAGTAATGTCTAACCTTGACGCGATAGATGTTGTAGCAGGCGGATATAACGTCAGCACAGATGACAGTGATATAGAGCTTGATGGTGCTTATACATATCACAGAGTTACAGACAGCCGCTTTTCATCAATGGACGATGTCAGAAATTTTGCTGATAACGCAGTATGCGGAGACCTTATATACAGATACAGCTGCCTTTATTCGGGAGATGTGCCTATGTTCAAGGAATTCAACGGAGCGCTTTACTATCTCAGCAATGCACGCGGCTGCGGCTTCGGATATCAGGGAGACCCTACAGTAACAAATGCGACAGGCGGTTCTTTTACGTTCAGCGTGCCTGTTATGTATTATAACGAGTTGAAGTCGCTTGTTGTCGATGCGGTAAATGACGGCGGCGTATGGAAGGCTTGTTCATTTAATTACGTATAATAAAAAGTGCAGGAAGATATCCTGCACTTCTTTTTATATTTAAGAACACACTTTTTATTAATCAGAACTTTGGAAGATTTGCGAGAGACTTTGCAATTTCCTCATCTGTTGGGATATAGTCGCTCATCTTGCCATCGTTGTATGCACCGTAAGCGTACATATCGAAATAGCCTGTACCTGTAAGACCGAAAAGGATAGTCTTTTCTTCGCCTGTTTCCTTGCATTTGAGAGCTTCGTCGATAGCTGCGCGGATAGCGTGGCTGCTCTCAGGAGCAGGAAGGATACCCTCAACTCTTGCGAACATCTCAGCTGCCTCAAATACAGATGTCTGCTCAACAGAACGAGCTTCCATGAGGCCCTGATCGTAAAGCTCAGAGAGGATAGCGCTCATGCCGTGATATCTGAGACCGCCTGCATGGTTTGGTGACGGCATAAAGCCGCTGCCGAGAGTGTACATCTTCTGGAGCGGGCATATCTTACCTGTGTCGCAGAAGTCGTAAGCGTAAGTACCTCTTGTAAGGCTTGGGCATGAAGCAGGCTCAACTGCGATGAACTTGTAATCAGCTTCGCCGCGGAGCTTTTCGCCCATGAATGGTGCGATAAGACCGCCTAAGTTAGAACCGCCGCCTGCACAGCCGATGATAGTATCAGGCTTGATGCCGTATTTATCCATAGCTGCCTTAGCTTCGAGACCGATGATAGTCTGGTGAAGGAGTACCTGAGAAAGTACGCTTCCGAGAACGTAGCGGTAGCCCTCTCTTGTAGTAGCGGCTTCAACAGCTTCTGAGATAGCACAGCCGAGGCTTCCGTTTGTATCAGGGAATTCAGCAAGTATCTTTCTTCCTACCTCTGTGGTATTTGAAGGTGAAGGAGTAACGTTTGCGCCGTATGTGCGCATTACTTCACGGCGGAAAGGTTTCTGCTCGTAGCTTACCTTTACCATGTATACGTTACAGTCAAGGTCAAAGTATGAGCAAGCCATTGAAAGAGCTGTACCCCACTGACCTGCACCTGTTTCTGTAGTTACGCCCTTGAGCCCCTGCTTTTTAGCGTAATAAGCCTGAGCGATAGCGGAGTTGAGCTTGTGGCTTCCGCTTGTGTTGTTGCCTTCAAACTTGTAGTAGATCTTAGCAGGTGTGCCGAGCTTCTTTTCGAGGAAGTAAGCTCTTACAAGAGGAGATGGACGGAACATCTTGTAGAAGTCCTGTATCTCCTGTGGAATATCGATATATGGTGTAGTCTCGTCAAGCTCCTGTTTAGCAAGCTCTTCACAGAAAACGTGGCTGAGGTCTTCTAATGTGCATGGCTTGCCTGTAGCAGGATTGAGAAGAGGAGCAGGCTTCTTCTTCATATCAGCGCGTACATTGTACCACTGCTTTGGAAGCTCGTTCTCCTCAAGATAGATTTTGTAAGGTATTTTCTCGTTTGACATAGCAATTCTCCTTTTGTCTTTTTTAAAGCTGTGAGCGGTATACTGAGACTGAAATATAAAAAGCTCCTGTCCCAGCATTAACTAAATGCGGGGACAGAAGCGTAAAACCTCTGCGGTGCCACCCTGCTTGACGCTAAGCGTCCACTCTGCACGTACAATATACGTCGGTTTTGATAACGCAGTCCTTCTGCGTCTCACCTACACGGTACAGCCATAAGCGTGTACTTTCAGCTTGCCCTCGGAAGTCCATTCATACCGTTTTCCCTGACTGCTCGCACCGACCGCAGACTCTCTGAAAGGTTCTTTCGGAATTACTACTCTTCTTCAATGGTTTACTACATTGAATTATATCACAGTCAAATTCCTTTGTCAAGGGGACTTATGAAAAAACCTTTTAAAATTGCCATAATTACGCATATCAGAGCAAAAGGCTGTGATCTTATTGTTACTTATTACCTATAACAGGCAATAAGAGTTAGCTACAGGTGATTTTGTGGAAAGTTTAACTATCAGCAGTGAATCTGCATTTCGGATAATTGCTGCAACCGTAAAAATTACCGTATCTGCCTTTGCGCAAAACCAAATTACCTCCGCATTTAGGGCAAATTCCCGAATCAATATGTCGTTGCCGCTGCTTGACATTGTTTTTTATTGTGATGACATGGCTTTTTCTGTTTTTGTGAGAATCAGCGTTAGACGCTGTTAATATCTGAGCGTAAGATGTTATCTGCTGCAGTGCGAATATATTGTTCTGAAATGAAAGTATACAGTTTTTTAAATCACATACATTTATCACTAAAGAACTTGTATTAGTTTTCAATTCAGCGCTGTTTGAGAAAACGACAACAGGGATAAAACAATTCTTATCACCTATATTTAATGTCTGCATTAGCCCCATTATGTGTCCGTAATTTTGCTTTATCGGGTTACGGAAACTGTATTTTGTACCATACATATTTTTTGTCCATTTATCGGAATTTTCTGAACCTGTTATCCAACCGCTATAGTTCTTGGTTTCGATAACGAAGATACCATATACCGAAAGAACGATATGATCTATTTGTGTCAGACCGTGGTCTGTATCCAGCATGATATTATTAAGTAGTATATATTTGTCACTTGGCAGACCTGATAAGTGGAGAGAGACATTTTTTTCACCTATATAGCCTTTTATCCGTGGTTCAAATATTGAAAACAATGCTGTTAATATTATAATAATTATCCAGATATACATATTCAAGCCCTTGCCTAATAACAGATCTTTGTGATAAAAACGGTATTATATCGTATCAGTTTATTACCATTAATAAGAGTTAACTATAGGTAATTTTTAAAAAAAGGCTTTTCAATGCTGTGAAAAAATGGTATAATAAAATGTACGATCACTTTATGTCGCTGCGATACTTTGCACGGGTACGTGATATACTTTCCTCACTTCGTTTGATGAGGTTGAGAAGAGATGATGAATACTGTGCATAGTCCTTCTGGAGAGTAGCGGTAGTAACATAAAGGGTATCGAAATTGTCTACACAGTCGTTGCCGTCAAGGGCAATACCGCTTGATGCGGCTTTGATGTTTGCTTCGCTCATGGATACGATAGCATTTGCGCTGTCGTTTGCAATTACCTTAGGGATACGGAAAAGCTTCTGGTCGTTATGAGGGTTAGCGTTGTAAACTATACGGAAAAGCTTGTAGACAGAAAGCATGAGGTAGGACGAAACTTCCTTTATGAGAGTGATGCTGTTTGCCTTCTGAGCAAGGCTGAAGAGCAGACTGATAGAGTTGTTTACGATCCTACGGTTAAAGTTGATGATCTCGGGAGAAGGCATCTTCATGCTGTTGTTTCCGTCATCATCAGGGATATCCTCGATAGTGATAGTTTTTCCCTCAGGTTCGGGAGTTCTTCCAAGAAGGTAGTCGCATGATACATTGTAATAATCAGCGATCTTTACAAGGAAATTAAGTCCGCATTCACGTATGCCCTTTTCATAGTGAGATAGCAGAGCCTGTGATATGCCCAAGTCAGTAGCAGCCTGCTTCTGGCTTATAT
>SFFP01000286.1 GCA_004556875.1 Ruminococcus flavefaciens | reverse complement strand
AAAGTCAACAGCTGCAAAGCTGGAATTTCTGCTTACTATGCTTCGGGACAAGGGCGAGGACGAGGTGTTCAGATATATCCGCAGACAGGTGAGAAAGCACCGTTAGCCATTAGTCATGAGCCATTAGCTTTTTACAGCTGAGTGCCAAAGGCTGATGGCTTTATATTTTGCAATGAGAAAGAGGGGGTAATATGAATCCGAGATTACCGTATCTAAGGAAAAAAACGTCAAAGCTGACGACTTCGCCGGGCGTTTATATAATGCGGAAAAAGGACAGCTCCATAATATACATCGGAAAGGCAAAAAATCTCCACAATCGTGTCAGCAGTTATTTCCGTGAAAATCCTGACCATACGCCGAAAGTTGCGGCGATGGTGTCGAATGTATATGACTATGATTTTATCGTAACAGACAGCGAATTTGAAGCTCTGCTGCTGGAGTGCAGTCTTATCAAGCAGCACAAGCCCAAGTACAATATCCTTCTGAAAGATGACAAGGGGTATCACTATATCCGAATTTCAGATGATGAGTATCCTCGCATAACCAACGAAAAAAACACCAAGCAGGGCGGAAGATATCTTGGTCCGTATACAAGCGGATTTATTACAAAAGAGGCTGTAAATGAGGCTAACCGTGTGTTCATGCTGCCAACCTGCAAGCGGAAATTTCCGCAGGATTTCGGCAAGAGCCGTCCGTGCCTCAACTATCATATCAAGCAGTGTATGGGCGTTTGCAGAGGTAAGATAAGTGCCGAAGACTACAGGAATGCAGTAGAGCAGGCAGTGGAGTTCATTAAAAGCGGAAGTGCAGAGTCAGTCGAGCGCATGGAAGAGGAAATGAATGCGGCGGCTGAAAATCTTGAGTTTGAGAAAGCCGCAATGCTCCGCGACAGGATAGCGGCAGTAAAAAAGGCTTCGGAAAAACAGAAGATAATCAACAGCGGCGTAGACTCTGCGGATGTTATAGGTGTTGCGGAATTCTATGACGGAATTTACATCTCCGTGCTCATGTATCGTGAGGACAGGCTGTTTGACAAAGCTGTATTCGAGTTTCCACTTCCCGATAAGGGCGAGGATATCCTGAGCAGTTTCATGCTGCAATTTTACTACAAAAAGCCGGATATACCCCATTCTGTCATAATTGACCATATTCCCGAGGACAGCGAACTCATTACGAAAATGCTTGAAGAGCAGACAAAACACAAGGTCAAGCTCCATGTGCCGCAGAAGGGCAGACAGCTTGAGCTTCTGAAGCTTGCCAAAAACAACAGTGCCGAATATGCGGCTATCAAGAATGACCGTACAGGCAAAGAAGTCATTGCGCTTGAACAGCTTGGACAGAGTCTCGGTCTTGCAAAGCCGCCGAGATATATTGAAGCTTACGATATATCGAACCTTTCCTCAGAGTCAATGGTTGCGGGAATGGTAGTGTTTGAGGACGGCAGACCGCTGAAAAAAGCCTATAAGCGCTTTACCATAAAGGAACAGCAGTTCCAGAATGACTACGGAAGTATGCACGAAGTCCTCAAAAGGCGGCTCATGCACATCGTGACAGGTGAAGGCGATGAGTATTTCACCCGAAAGCCTGACCTTATACTCCTCGACGGCGGAAAGGGTCATGTGAACGCGGTAGCGCCTATACTGCGTGAACTTGGACTTGATATACCTCTTTTCGGCATGGTAAAGGATGACAAACACCGTACCCGTGCCATTGCAACAGGCGGCAGAGAGATACAGATAAACAGCCTGAAATACGTGTTTGACCTTGTGACGCGTATACAGGACGAAGTACATCGCTATTCCGTAAGCTTTATGCACTCGCGCCACAAGAAAAAGACCTACAGTTCAGAGCTGCTTAATGTACGCGGAATAGGCGAAAAGAAAGCAGCGAAGCTGTTTATGAAGTATAAGACTATAACCAATCTGCGAAATGCTTCTTCCGAAGAGATAGCGTCTGTTGCAGGAGTAAACATCGAGACAGCAAAGGAGCTTTGGAAAGTTATCCGTGAGCTGTAAAGTGCAGCAGGAATATTATGTAATATTATTATATATTATAATAGTATACGGAGGCGGAAATGGTAAAAACGGTGCAGCTATAGTAAAAAACAATTAACCTGCTTACTGCCTGCGCTCCCGTATTTTTGTCGGGAGCGCCTTGTTTATTTGTCATAACGGTCAAAATAACTAAATTAGCAATAAGCAAATTGCCGCAGTTTACAATTCTGTAAAAAAAAGATGAAAAAATGAGCTTTTATGTTGCAATTTAAAAGTGAGTGTGATATAATTATTGTGGAAGTTTAACAATGTTTGGTATACGTGTGCATATACCATATGTTGGGCTGCCTTGTTTGTCAATTTTTTGTAAAAAATAACCGTTTAGTTTGACCGATATTACCGATAGTAGATTTATTAGTAAATATTGATAAAAAACGGTTGATTATTTATGTCAAAAAAGCGATTGAAAAGTAACTATTAAAATGTTATAATTGTTATTATTAAGGCAGTGAGAAACGTTCATCACAAGTAATTAATTATGGAGGTGGTTTCATGAAGAGTTTTTCCTATGTAGCTCAGGACGCAAAAAGCAGACAGGTAAAAGGAATCATCAATGCTGAGAATGAGCAGGAATTCTTACAGAAAGCCAAAGA
>SFFP01000285.1 GCA_004556875.1 Ruminococcus flavefaciens | reverse complement strand
ACCCTCATATCTTATGCGGCAGCTGTTTTTCCATGCGGCAAGCTCGCTTTTATTATTCAAGCCAAGCTTTTTGCATATTGAAGAAGTGCCTGTCGCCAGCCTAACCGCATAGAATATAGCTGCGGCTGCGGCAAATATACATAATATGATGATAAATACGCCGAGATCTTTGCCGTTTATGTTATGCCATGCCATTTTTATCAGAGCACCGACTGTTATGATGAGCAACAGAGAATACTGACTTATCTGCTTTTTGTCCATTATCAGAACTGCTTCAAAAATCTCACATCGTTCTCATAGAGGAGACGGAGATCGTTGATATCATAGCGTCCCATTACCATACGCTCAAGTCCGAGACCGAATGCAAAGCCTGAATATTCCTCAGGGTCGATGCCGCAGTTCTCAAGGACCTTAGGGTGGACCATGCCTGCGCCGAGAAGCTCGATATATCCCTCGTCCTTACACATGGAACAGCCCTTGCCGCCGCAGTTGAAGCAGCTTATATCTACTTCACAGCTTGGCTCGGTGAATGGGAAGTGGTGAGGACGGAAACGGAGCTTGCAGTCATTTCCGTAGAGCTTCTTCATAAGCATTTCGAGTGTGCCCTTGAGGTCGCTCATTGTGATGCCCTTGTCAACTACAAGACCCTCTATCTGATGGAAGAGAGGTGAGTGTGTAGCGTCAACAGCGTCAGAACGGAAAACGCGTCCCGGAGAGATGATACGGATAGGCGGCTTCTGGTTCTCCATTACGTGTACCTGTACGGAAGAAGTCTGTGTACGGAGGAGAACTGACTCATCTGTGCCCTCGATGTAGAAAGTATCCTGTGTATCTCTTGCAGGATGATCGGGAGGAAGATTGAGTGCCTCGAATACATGATAATCATCGTCTATCTCAGGACCGTCAGCAATGTTGAAGCCCATACCGATGAATATTTCTCTTATCTCGTTCTCCACCTTAGTAAGCGGATGAAGCTTACCGAAAGGAGCGTGTTTGCCGGGGAGAGTGATGTCGATCTTTTCCTCAGCAAGCTTTGCAGCCTGTGCATTAGCCTTGAGTGAAGCAAGCTTGCTTCCGAGAGCTTCTTCGATATCTGCTCTTACCTTGTTAGCGAGCTGACCGATTACGGGTCTTTCCTCTGCTGAGAGCTTGCCCATCTGTTTAAGGATAGCGGTAAGCTCACCTTTTTTTCCGAGGAATTTTATCCTCAGGTCGTCCAGCGCCTTGATCTCAGTACATGAGTCAAGCTCCTGCTTTGCCAGCGCTTCGATTTTTTCAAGCTGTTCTTTCATTTTTTCACCTCAAAGAAATAGTGTAGGGGACGGCGTCCTCGACGTCCTGCCAATATCATTTTTTCGCCTTGGGGCGAGGGCTGTCGAGGACGCCAGCCCCTACAAACGGTTTATGTGTCGTGACTAAATAAAAAAGTCCTGTCCAACAGGACAAGACTTGAAACCTTGCTTTTATACCACCCATTGTCAGGAGAGCCGACACTCTCTTGTCTTTAACGCAGACCTACGTTACAGTCTACACAGGAAACGAAAAAACACGCCCCCTTCAACTGTCCCCCTCGTGAGTGAACTTCAGCTTGTTTAGTGACAGAGCGCTCACACCTTGCCGCTCCTCTCTGATGACACTTTAACGATCTTACTCTCTCAGTCAACGGGTTATAAGACAATTATATACGCTGTAATAAAAAAAATCAAGGGGTTTTTGAAATTTTTTTTTATAAGCGGATATTTTATTTCGGCTGTTGATATTTTCTGAAAAATATGTTATGATTATGGTGTAAATTTTATATGAAATGAATGGAGATAAAAAAATGGATAATTTTGCAGAACAGCTCGTTAAAAAGAATGAAACCAGCTCTGACAAGACAAGAAGAGTAATGCTTATTGTGGTCGGAGTCCTTTTTACACTGGCACTTGCGGCGCTTGCTGTGTTACAGCTTGGCAGACCTCTTGTAGCTCTGCTGGGATTTGCTCTTGCGGTCGTTGCAGGCTACGGAACTTTTTATTTTGTGCAGAACACCTATGTTGAATACGAATACGCTTTCACAAACGGTGATCTTGATGTTGACAAGATAATTGCCAAGAAAAAGCGCAAGGAAATGCTTTCAACAAGCGTAAGAGATTTCACAGCCTTTGGAAAATATGATGACAGCATTGAAGAGACTGAGGATATGACTGTCATATTTGCTACGGATAATATCGCTTCTCATGAATACTACGCTGATTTCAACGATGAATCAGTCGGCTCGGCAAGACTGGTCTTTGCACCCGATGAGAGAATGCTTGAAAATATTACTAAGTTCCTCCCCGCAAAGCTCAGACTGAAAAAATGAGGGCTTTGGAATGAAAACTGAAAAGACCCCGAAAAAGTCAGTTTACAGGCATAGCAGTCCTTGCCGTCTATATTGCAGGACTTATCGTCATCGGCTGTTTCCATGAAGTGTGGTTTGACGAGACACAGGCGTGGCAGATAGCAAAATGTGCTTCATATAAGGAACTTTTTACGTATATTCCGCACTATGAGGGACATCCGCCCCTCTGGCACCTTATCCTTTCGGTATTTGCCAAAAACGGTGCACCTGTTGATATTACTCTGAAGGCGATAAATATCACGTTCTGTTCTATGGCAATGGGACTTGTTATTT
>SFFP01000284.1 GCA_004556875.1 Ruminococcus flavefaciens | reverse complement strand
CCGCCGTCTCTGAGGTACCTGCGGAAGCTGTCCTTCATAGCGATAAGTACATCTGCAACTATATTTGCAGCAATTATATCATACTTATCATCTATCTCATCAGCCAGCTTTTCATCTGTCAAGATATTGCCGAAATAAGTCTTGTAAACATCCGGTGAGATGTGGTTTTTAACAGCATTCTCAAGAGCTGTTACAGCTGCATTTTCTTCGATATCAACAGCAACTGCGCTCTTTGCTCCCAAAAGCATAGCGCCGATGGAGAGAATACCGCTTCCGCAGCCCATATCCAGCAGCTTGTCACCTTTATTAAGATATTTCTCAAGAACTTCCAGACAGAGTCGTGTGGTGTGATGCTTGCCTGTGCCAAAACTTGATGCAGGGTCTATCTCAAGTATCAGCCTGCCGTCGCTGTTGTCATATTCCTCCCATGAAGGCTTTATGACAAGCTTTTTGCCTACCTTGAAAGGCTTGAAATACTGCTTCCAGTTGTTTGCCCAGTCTTCCTCACGGATACTTGACATTTCCGCTTCAAGGCGGCCGTAAGCATTTTCTTTATCATTAGCCTTCATTTCAGCAAGCATCGACTTTATTGCAAGAAGCATCTCTGCTCCCTGTCCGTTTGAGGGAATATAAACTGTCACGCAGGTCTCGCACTCCGACAGTCCCATAAGATCATCGTCGATGTAGTCCCACATACCGTTTTTGTTTTCAAGGAACTCCTTGAAATCCTCAGAGTCCTTGATAGAAAAGCCCTTGATTCCTATATCAGTCAGCTTTGAGCAAAGCAGCTCTATTCCTTCTGTGGTCGTGTAGATATTGACTTCTGTCCATTCCATTAATACATTTTCTCCTTAATTGCAGATGCGCATGAGATAAAGCAGCACATCTGTATTATTTATTGCTCCGTCGCCGCTGAAGTCAGCAGCTTTTTCTTCCCAGCTTGTGAGCATGGAAATTCCTTCGGGAAGCTTTTCGCGCTTTGTGATAAACTCATTCAGCAGAGCAAGGTCATACGCGTCAGCAGAACCGTCGCCATTGATATCGCCTGCCGAGAGCTTTTTTTCATTTCCGACATACTCCAGCTTTTCAAGATCTGCCCAGCACTTTTTGCCGCCAATCTTCAGCTCTCCGTATCTACCCTTGACACTTAACACATTAACAACGCCGCCGTTTTCGATGACTGCTGCCACAGCACCCTTATTTTCAAGCTCGGTATATACATTCATGCTTTCAGCATCAGTATAGCAATACTCGCCCGTCTTATACTCCTTCACAGGCTGAGCAGCCTTTGTTGTACTTGATACAGCCGCTTTTGATGTAGCCTTTACAGTTGTAGTGGAAGCACTTGTCTTTGCGGCAGTCTTAGTTGTGGTTGTAGATGTGGCAGCTGCCGACTTTTTGGCAGTTGTTGTGGTGGCAGCAGTTGTTGTGGTTGTAGCAGATGTTGTTGATGTTGTTGTGGTAGTAGTTGTTGCCGCAGCAGAAGCAGCGCTTTTATCTGACGAAAACGGAGTAAATCCCTTATACGGATTTTTTCCTTTGAGTGCCTGATAATAATTTATACTCGAATTGTTATATGCCTTAAACATAAGGATATCATCCTTAGCAGGGTCAGCCATATAAACATCATCACCTATAACTCCGTCTACATAGACCCAGTGTCCGCCAACATTGCAGATGACGTACATTCCCTTGTCAAGGTACGCCTTCAATTCGGCAGCCTTGCCGCTCTGAGTTCCTGATTTAAAGTTAAGGTTTGCAGTCGCAATGCTTATTTCGGGGATAGCCTTGTTTACAGAAGCCCATGCCATAAGCGCACCGCCGCTGCTGAAAGCGCCCATATCATTGAGCTGTTTAGCGAACACTCCCGGGTTAAAGTTAGAAGTGTCACGAGCGCCCGAAGCCACTGCCACCATAGCGATAGACGTTACATAACAGCCTGACTTGCGGACTGTAGTGCCGCCCATAGCAGTATTTCCCCAGCGGTCATCAAGCTGCCGCCATGTACGGAAATCTTCTGCCGCAAAGGCTGAATTCCGAGGTGTTATCACTCCTGCAAGCACTCCTATACACATAAGAAATGCAAGCAGGAGACTCAGTATTCCTTTTTCTTTTTCAGTTCGCATAAAAAAACCTCCGTTTACAAACTATCGGTTTGTTATGCCCCTTCTCTTTTTAGCCTCTCTGTAGGAATCATACGCCTTTATGTATTCCTCCAGAGCTTTTTCTTTTTCATGTTCATCAAGCATTTGCTCACCGTAGACCGCCCTGTCAAAAAGAAGTGCTGTTTCGGTTATATCCGCACCTGCCGCCTCATGTACGAGACCGCATACCTCCTGAGAAGTGTTGACATTTTCAATACCATACACCTTACATATCCTGTGCATTACAGCTTTGACAGTATCCTTTGGCGAGCGCTTTCTGCCTCTGATGATGAATATTTTATGAGACAGCCACGGATATACAAATGAGAACAGCAGAACCAGCAATGCGGCTGCCAGTATCATAATACCTGCTCTCGACAGCATATCTGTAGCTGACTTTTTATCAGTGACTGCAACCGCATCGGTCACAGTAGGCTCAAAGCTTACCCAGCCATAGCCTCTTATGTAAAGTTCAGGGAAACCATGCGCGTCCTGAGTCGTAACATAATAATTTG
>SFFP01000283.1 GCA_004556875.1 Ruminococcus flavefaciens | reverse complement strand
AGCTCCCGAAGATGAGCCTGCGATAATACCCTCTTTTGAAGCAAGCAGACGTGCTGTTTCAAAGGCTTCATTATCGTTTATCTTTATTACATCGTCCACAAGGGACATATCCATAGTATCTGCTATGAAGTCATTTCCGATGCCCTCTATATTGTAATCGCTGTGCTCGCCGCCGCCCATTGTCGAGCCGACAGGGTCAGCAAGTATTCCCTTTGCTGTGGGGACTCTCTCCTTGATATAGCGGAGTATGCCTGTATAAGTACCGCCGCTTCCCGCACCTGCAACTACATAATCTATCCTGCCGTCAAGAGCTTCAAATATTTCTCTGCCCGTAGTCTCATAGTGAGCAAGAGGATTGCTCTGATTTTTGAACTGTTCAAGGGATATGGAGTCAGGTATCTGAGCTTTTATCTCCTCAGACTTTCTGACTGCGCCAAGCATTCCCTCTTCTCGCGGAGTATTCACCACCTCCGCACCGAGAGCGCGGAGCAGAGACTGCTTCTCTGCGGAAAATTTTGTTGGAACTACAAATATGATACGGTATCCCCTGTTAAGAGCCGCAAATGCAATTCCGAGACCTGTATTGCCTGCGGTAGCTTCAACTATAGTGCCGCCTTTTTTCAGCACTCCGCGCTTTTCCGCATCTTCTATCATGTACAGACCAGTACGGTCCTTGACACTTCCCGAAGGGTTATAAAGCTCCAGCTTTGCAAATACGCTTATGCCATTTTTGTTTACGATATTGCCGAGCCTTACCAGCGGAGTATTGCCGATAAGTGCCTGCATAGAGTCATAGTAATTCATATCAGTCCCTCACTTTATCTCAGCCTTGTCTATTGCCTGTGAAATATCCGCAAGAATGTCATCTATCTGCTCGATGCCCACCGATAAACGGATAAGACCGTCTGTGATACCCACTTTTTTGCGGATATCAGCAGGAATGGACGCATGAGTCATTGTTGATGGGTGGCATACAAGTGACTCCACACCACCGAGACTCTCTGCAAGGGATACAAGCTCAAGGCTCTCAAAGAACTTTTCGATATCATAGTTTTCATTAAGCTCAAATGATATCATTGCGCCGCCGTTTTTAGCCTGTTTTTTATTTATCTCATAACCCTGACTGTCTTTAAGTCCGGGGTAATATACCTTCTTGACAGCCTTGTGACTGCTGAGGTATTCAGCGGCTTTTTCAGCGTTGTAAACGTGTCTGTCCATTCTTACCGCAAGAGTCTTGATACCTCTTATAAGCAGGAATGAGTCAAAAGGTCCGAGGACTCCGCCTGTGGAATTCTGTATGAAAGCTATCTTTTCAGCAAGCTCCTTTGAGGTTACAACTGCAAGTCCCGATACCACATCGCTGTGTCCGCCGAGGTACTTAGTTGCGCTGTGTACAACTATATCAGCACCAAGCTCAAGGGGCTTCTGAAGATAGGGTGTCATAAAGGTATTGTCCACGATAACAAGGAGTCCGTGCTTGTGTGATACCTATGCAACTGCTCTTATATCAGTAACAGTCATAAGCGGATTTGCAGGACTTTCAATAACTACAGCCTTTACATCTTCGCTTATCTGGCTCTCGTATTTTGCAAGGTCAGTAGTATCTGCGATAGTATAGCTGATGTTGAAATGATCGAACACTTTATCAAGAACTCTGAATGTTCCGCCATAGACATTGCTTGAAATCAATACTCTGTCGCCGCTGTGAAGCAGGCTGAGTACAGCTGTTATAGCCGCCATTCCAGAACCGAATGCAAAGCCTGCATAACCTCCTTCAAGCTCAGCAATGAGAGCTTCAAGAGCTTCGCGTGTCGGGTTTCCTGTGCGTGAATACTCATATCCGCGCATTTTACCGAGACCGTCCTGCTTGTATGTGGAAGTCTGGTAAATAGGCACATTTACAGCGCCTGTACGCTCGTCAATGGAGATACCTCCGTGGATAAGTTTTGTTTCTGTGCTTGTATAGTTACTCATAATAATTCTCCTTTATACTGCCGTTCCGATATGCTTTCAAACGGCTCATTCGTAATCATAGCCTGATGTATATGATGCAGATATAAGGCTGACATTTTCAAAAGCTCTCATGTTATCGCTTCGTCCGCTGAAGTATTTCACCTGCACCTTTTCAGGCGGCATATATGTGTCTATCTGAAATCCGAGTGAATACAGTGCTCTTGATACTTCATTGTAATCGAAGCCGCCCTGCATCACCTCTCCAAGACATTCTGTTATCTTTTCAAGTCTGTAGACTCTCCGCGGAAAATCTCCGCTCTTTATGGGATAATCGAATACGACCACGCTTCCCAGTGCTGAAAGCTTAGCAATCTGAGCAAGTGTTTCCGAAAACACATCAAGTGTAAGATAATAGGAAACTCCGAGAATACTGAAAAATGTTTTTTTATTCAGATCAAATCCAGATTCTATAAGTTTTTCTGTCATGCGCTCTTTTTCAAAATCCACAGAAACGAAATGCACATTCTTAGGTATATTCCATTCAAGCTGTGCTATCTTATCGAGCTTATATCGCTGAGTATCGGGATGGTCTATCTCAAATATCTCTATATCGGGATCATCGTTTCTGAATGAAAAAGTGTCTGAGCCTGCTCCGCAGATAACATACTGTATCTTGCCATTCGCCTTAGCAAAGTCGCTGAGCCTT
>SFFP01000282.1 GCA_004556875.1 Ruminococcus flavefaciens | reverse complement strand
CGTACCTACTATGGTGTTCAGCTTCTACGGTATGAATGTGGTTGACCTGCCGCTTCCGTATACATGGTTCCCGGTTGTCATTTCAGTTATACTTGCCGTCATTGTCGCAATACTGATAACGAAAAATAAGTTCTACAAATAAATCCCGGAGGGTGTAATGGAAAAAGTAAAAATATCTATAAGCGGACACGATTTTTACTTGAAGAGCGAAGATCCCGACAGAATGTACGATGCTGCGGAAAATTTACAGAAGAAGATAGATAAGTTAAGTTCAATGGCATCTTCTATGTCACTGACCGATATTGCTATGCTTGCGGCGCTTGATTTTGCCGATGAAAATTACGACAGCAGAAAAATAGTAGTAAAAGCACAACAGCTTTCACAGGAGATACAGGCTAAGTCAGCCGCAAACGAGAAAAGAGCGGCAGAGCTTGCAGAAAAGCTCTCGGCTTCCGAGGCTGAGCTTGCTTCTCTAAAGATCACAGTTTCAGAGTCACAGAGTGAATTAACTGCACTTAAGGAACAGCTTGCAAATATCGATAACGAAAAGTCGGGTGAGCTTGAAGCAGAAAATGCAAAGCTGAGCGAGCAGATAAAAGTGCTCACTGCCGAAAAGGAAATGATAAGCGAAAGTAAGGCTGATGAAGCAGAGAAGCTGAGCGCCGAGAATGATAAGCTTAATGAAAAGATAAAAGAGCTCACAGCAGAGAACACTATGCTCACTGAAATGAATGCAAGCGACAGTGCTGTTATGAACGATGAAAATTCAAAGCTTAAAGCACAGATAGAACAGCTTAAGACTGAAAATGCAAAGCTCAGCGAAAATACGGCAGGTGCGTCTGAATTAAGTGATGAAAATACAAAGCTCAGGGCGCAGATATCCGAGCTTACAGATAAAAACACCCGTGCTGAAGAAATGCTTGAAAAGCTCAGAATAGATCACGAGAAGCTTGTGAACGAGCACGGACAGGACGAACTGCTCCTTGCACAGATCGATAAGCTTCAGGGCACAGTAGATACATATGAGAAGACCTTTGATGAATACGCAAATCAGCGTAATGCAGAGGTCAAGGACTTGAACGATGAGTTATCGGCACTCAGAAAGAAGTATGCCGATCTCAGCGCACAGATGAATGAGATCGTCAATGACGGTCAGATGACGTTATGAGTGAAATTTTAGCTCCTTGCGGAGCACAGGAAAGTCTGTCGGCGGCTGTTAATGCAGGCGCCGACGCGGTTTATTTAGGAGAAGAATATTTCTCCGCAAGAAAAAATGCAGATAATTTTACCGCCGGACAGCTTTGTGAAGCGGTGCGCTTTTGCCATTACAGCGGTGTCAAGGTATATGTTACGCTGAATACACTTGTGTTCGACAAGGAAATACCTCTGCTTGCAAAAGCAATAGAAAATTGCGCCAAAGCTGATGTTGACGGCTTTATCGTGCAGGATATGGGTGTCGCAAGGCTTGCGCGACAGATAGTACCCGAACTGCCTTTACACGCGTCTACCCAGATGACGGTAAATTCGCCTGAGGGTGCAATTATGGCGAAAAAGCTCGGATTTACCCGTGTTGTTCTCGGCAGAGAACTCTCCTATGAGCAGATAAAAGCGGTAATTGACAGCTGTGATATCGAAACCGAGCTGTTCGTTCACGGCGCATTATGCGTCTGTCTGAGCGGTCAGTGCTATATGAGCAGTGTTCTGGGCGGCAGAAGCGGTAACAGAGGACTTTGTGCACAGCCTTGCCGTCTTGATTTTACAAGAGGCGACAGGCATAATGTCTTATCGCTGAAAGATTTGTCCCTTGTAGAAAAGTTACCCGAACTCGAAAAACTCGGTGTAACTTCTTTCAAGATAGAGGGCAGAATGAAGCGTCCCGAATATGTTGCGGGTGCTGTGAACGCTTGCCGTACAGCTCTTGACGGCGGAACACCTGACCTTATTTCGCTTAAGAATGTATTTTCAAGAAGCGGATTTACAAGCGCATATTTTGACGATGATTTCAGAAATATGCAGGGTGTACGAACAAAAGACGATGTAACTGCGACAACGTCAAAGGTTCTTTCAGTCATGAAGCAGTATTATCATAAACCGTTCAAGCGTTTTCCCGCGGATATAAGCGTGAATGTACGCAAAAATCAGCCGGTTTCGTATAAAATCACTGCCGGAGGTGCAAGCGCGGTCGCTGTCGGAGATGTCCCCGAGGCTGCTGTCAACAGAGCGGTTACAGCAGAATATCTCGAAAATCAATGCAGTAAGCTCGGCGGTACTGTATATTTCCCCGGAAATATCAAAGTCAATGTCGATGACGGACTGTCGGTTTCAGCGGCTCACCTGAATGAACTCAGAAGAAAAGCAATAGAAAGTGTCAGTGATAAAATTCTTGAAAAGAACTCTCATCACTATAAAATATCGCCTTATATTCCGCTTGACAGTAAGGACGGCAAGAAGATCCGTCCCGAGTTCAGATGTGAGGTAAGCACCGCAGAACAGCTTGAACAGGCACTTTTGCAGGACGAATACTCTTTTATATACGCGCCAATACATCTGCTGAGTGCCGATACACCCGATAAATTCAGGATAATAGCTGTACCGCCGGTATTTCTTGCAGACTGTGAAAAGAAAATAATCGAAAAACTCTGTGCACTTAAAGAGCAGGGA
>SFFP01000281.1 GCA_004556875.1 Ruminococcus flavefaciens | reverse complement strand
TATTGCAATGGCTCTTATGACAGCAAAAAGCTTTCCGAGTGAGAAGTTCTACATAAAAAACGGATTTGAAGGAAATGAGGACATGGTTTTCATGTACCGCGTTTTAGATGATAAATAAGGAGTAAGTAAATGACAAGACGTGAAATAAGAGACAGCGCATTCAAGCTTGTTTTTGAACAGCTTCTGCGCGATGATGATATAAACGAGCTTTATGAGATCGCAGAAGAGATCGATGAGATCACAGTTAATGATGAAGTAAAGAAGATAGTTGAAGGCACTCTTGCTCATGCACAGGAGCTTGACACTATCATCTCGAAATACAGCAAATCAAGAAGTATTTCAAGAATATCAAAGCTTAATCTTGCAATACTCAGAATTGCTATGTATGAGTCGCTCTATGATGATAATACACCGATGAATGCAGCTATAAGTGAAGCGATCAAGCTTTCTATGATGTATACATATCAGGAGGATACAGCATTCATAAACGGTGTTCTCGGAGCTTTCTCACGCGACGAGCAGAAGGAAGACAAAGCAGATGCCTGAGTTCCTCGGAGTAGATACAAGTAATTATACCACTTCCGCAGCTGTTTATGTCAGCGAGAAGAATAAGATATATCAGTGCAAAAAGCTTCTTCCTGTAAAGGAAGGAGAGCTTGGCCTGCGTCAGAGCGATGCAGTTTTTCACCATACAAAACAGCTTCCTGATATGATGGAGCAGCTTTTTGCAGAGAATAAGCTTTCTGCACCAATGACAGTCACAGCTTCCGCAAGACCTCGAAATATTGAGGGGTCGTATATGCCATGCTTTCTCTGCGGAGAAGGCTTTGCGCGCTCGTATTCTGCGGCAGTTGGCGCAAAGCTTTATAAACAGAAGCCGTACTTGCAAAAGGAAGCGGAGACAGCTTTTCTGCCGAGCTTGTCGCATCTTCTCTTGATTTACACGCAGGACAGGCAGTTGACAGGGTAGGCGTAATGCTTGGACTTGACTTCCCTTGCGGTGCAGAGCTTGAAAAGCTTGCATTGAAAGCAAATAAGCACTTTAAAGTAAAGGCTGTTTTAAAAAACGGCAGCTGCTGTCTGTCGGGTGTTGAGAACAAATGCGGCAATATGCTTGACAGCGGTGAAAGTCCCGAAAATATAGCAAAATATTGCCTTGATTTTATTGCCGAAACTATAATTGCCATGACCTCATATGCGGTAAATGAATACGGTGAACTGCCGCTTGTGTTTGCAGGCGGAGTAATGTCAGATGTTATTATCCGCGACAGGATAATCTCAAAGTATCCGACAGCTTCATTTGCAGAGCCGCAGTTTTCTTGCGACAATGCAGCAGGAGTGGCGATATACGGTTATTTAAAGAGTACAGGAGAGAAGTAGATGCCTGTTATCACGGTTTCACAGATAAACAGATACATAGGCTCTATACTGAAAAATGACAGAAACATACAGGGAGTAATGGTTCGCGGCGAGATATGCGATTATGTAAGGCATTTTCGCAGCGGACACGCCTATTTTTCTTTGAAGGACAGTGAAAGCTCGCTTAAAGCCGTAATGTTTTCAAGTGCGGCTTCACGCCTGAAATTCACTCCCGAGGACGGAATGTCTGTAGTTGTTTCAGGAAGTATCGGAGTTTATGAACGCGACGGAGCATATCAGCTCTATGTCAATGATATAATCCCTGAGGGTGCAGGAGCAGCAGGTGCTGCTCTTGAACAGCTCAAAAAGAAGCTTGCCAAAGAGGGGATATTTGATACTGCACATAAGCGTAACATACCGCCAATGCCTAAGAAAATAGGTGCAGTAACTTCACTTAGCGGTGCTGCAGTACGCGATATCATCAATGTCCTTTCAAGGCGCTACCCTATAGGCGAGATATATGCTGTCAATGCACTTGTGCAGGGCGACGGTGCGGCTGACTCAATATGCAGGGGCATATTAAGAGCCGAGTCGGCAGGCTGTGATGTTATTATTGTCGGACGCGGCGGTGGTTCAAGCGAAGACCTCAGTGCCTTTAATACCGAAAAAGTGGCTTATGCAATATACAACTGCAAAGTGCCTGTGATATCGGCTGTCGGACATGAGACAGACTTCACCATTGCAGACCTTGCCGCAGACCTGAGAGCACCAACTCCATCTGCCGCAGCAGAGCTTTCTGCTCCCGATATAACAAGCCTTTATGAAAAAATAGGCATATATGAGCGCAGAGCCGAAAGAGCTGTGTATTCCATACTTGACAAGACAAGCGACAGGTTTATCGCACTTAATGCCCGTCTGTCCGCACAGTCTCCGAAAAACAGGCTAAGACTCACAGCTGAAAAGCTGACAGGACTTGATAAGCGCCGTGAAGCTGCATTTTTGCGCTATCTCCAGCGACTCGGCAGTCAGCTCGGAGAAAAGGCAGCAAAACTTGACAGCCTTAGTCCGCTGAAAGTTCTTTCGAGAGGATATTCCCTTGTATACAAGGAGGATAAGCTCCTCAGCAGTTCCGAAAAGCTTGAAAAGGGCGACAAGATAAGGATCAATTTCGGAAATGGCGGAGCAGAAGCCGAAATAACAGATAAATGGTGATAAAATGGAAGAAAAACTTACATTTGAAGATAATATGGAAAAGCTCGGAAAAATAGTTTCAGAGCTTGAAAAAGGGGATATTCCTCTTGAAAAGGCAGTACAGCTGTATGGCGAGGGCGTAAAACTCTCAGCAGCCTGCAAAAAACAGCTCGACGAAGCTCAGATAAAAATTACGGAGGACGACGGAACAGCTCTGTCGTAAAAGATTATGACTGATTTTAAGGAAAAGCTTAATGAATATATAAAATTCACTGAGGAAAATCTCAGTAATTACAACCAACATTCTGACGATATGAAGGCTCAGAAAAATCTCATCGACGCAATGAATTATTCACTGGAAGCAGGCGGAAAGCGTATCCGTCCTGTTCTTGTTTATTCATTCTGCAATGCTCTTGGCGGTGACTACAAAAAAGCTGCCGCACCTGCTGCTGCAATAGAGATGATACACACATTTTCGCTTATACACGATGACCTTCCTGCAATGGACGATGACGACTTCCGCCGCGGAAAGCCGTCATGCCACAAGGCTTTCGGAGAGGCTATGGCTATACTTGCAGGCGATGCACTTTCAGTTCAGCCATTTGAAATAATTCCAAATGATACTTCTCTCACAAGTGAGCAGAAGGTAAAAATTATCTCTTGCCTTGCAAAAGCAGTTGGCAGAGAAGGCATGATAGGCGGACAGGTCATTGATATGGAAAACGAAGAGCGCAGCGATGTTGATGAAGCTAATCTTCGCAATATGTACCGCCACAAGACAGGTCAGCTCATAGCTGTATCATGTATGATGGGCTGTATTTGTGCAGGTGCAGATGATGCCAAGATACAGGCTGCTGCGGATTACGGATTTAAACTCGGTCTTGCTTTCCAGATAATAGATGATATCCTTGATGTTACAAGTACAACAGAAGAGCTTGGCAAACCTGTTGGCAGTGACGCGGAGGAGAACAAGACAACATTTGTAACG
>SFFP01000016.1 GCA_004556875.1 Ruminococcus flavefaciens | reverse complement strand
GCAGAAGGATACAGACGACTTTTTAAAGGCAAGCGTTTTTACATTGTTCTTGCTGTTATCATGGCTATTCCGATAATAGCATCAGTATTTATCAGAATAGTAGAGAAAAGAGCCTTAAATCTTGGCGGTGCACTTGCTTTCTCGATGATAGGTACTATGACAATGTTCATAAGCATTACAGCAGGACTGTTCATTATAACTGATTTTAAGAATAATACTATCCGAAATAAAATAATCATAGGTCATTCAAGAACAAAAATTTATCTTGCAAATCTTATAATCTCACTGACTGTAGCCTTTATTTATCAGATGGCTTTTTGGTTAACACTTATCGGCTTATGCAAGACGATCATGAGATTTGATGATTTCCCAAGTAAGGAAATATTCCAGAATATGCTTCTTACAATGGCAATTATATTTGCATTTACAAGCTGTTTTGTATTTATTTGTACAACACTCAAAAATACAGGCGGTTTTGCACTTTCTCTCATGCTCGATACAGTTGTAAGTATGCTCGTACTTTTAGTGATGATCATACCAAAAAAAGAAATATCTAAAATTCTTTCAATTGCTGTTCCGAGTATGCAGAAAAATTCTTTAAGTAATAATCCTACAGTAGTGCCTGATAACATATGGTGGATGATACTTATTGATATCGGCATATGCGTAGTTGTTACAATTGCAGGAATAGAGATATTCAAAAGGTCTGACCTTAAATAATAATTCGGAAGCTCCCCTTGCGGAGCTTCTTTTTTTTGTACCTCAGTGTATACAAAGCACATATTAACAGTAAAAAGACACTATATTTCATTGCAAAATGATGTAAAATAATGTATAATGTTAATATAGGAAGTTTGGCTTTGTCTTTCATGGAGGATATTAAAATGAACAACAGTTTTAAAAGAACAATAGCACTTCTCACAGGTATAGTTACTGTTTTCGGAAGTGCATCTGGCTTTGCTTCGCAGAATTATGACAGAGGCTTAAAGGCTGACGCGGCAGGGAAGCTCCTTGCATTCCCGGGAGCTGTGGGCGGCGGAAAATATTCCACAGGCGGCAGAGGAGGAGAGGTCTATCACGTTACAAACCTTAATGACAGCGGTGAAGGCTCTTTCCGTGACGCTGTGAGCAAATCGGGACGAATAGTTGTATTCGATGTCAGCGGCACAATTGAGCTGAAGGGCAATATTCTCTGCCAGAGCAATATTACCATAGCAGGACAGACTGCTCCGGGCGGCTCGGGAATTACTCTCAAAAACTATAAAATGGGTATGTCGGGGGACAATATCATCTGCCGCTATATCAGCTCGCGCCCCGGTCCGTATGCTTCCACAAGTTCGGGAAATGACGCATGGGGCGGCGCAAAAGGCTCTAATTCAATAATCGACCACTGCTCAATGGGCTGGACTACCGATGAACAGTGGGGACTTTACTCAAACAATACCAATTATACCGTGCAGTATTCCGTGCTCGGTCCTGCGGACTCATGGGGCGGACATAAAAAGGGACTTCACGGCTTCGGCATAATGCTTGGCAAGGGCGACCTGACCTTTGACCATAACCTCATAATCCACAACGTTTCCCGAAATTTCCGCGGTAAAGTGCCTGACCAGTACACTGCCGATTTCACAAATAATATTATCTACGACTGGGGCTATCAGACTACCTACGGCACTATCGGTCACCTCAACTATGTGAACAACACTCTTAAAGCAGGCAATTCTACAACAGGCGGCTATCACTGGATGTACGTTGACAGTACCACAAAGCCGCAGAATTTCAAGGTCTATTGCGCAGGAAACCGCCTCATAAACAAGGACGGCTCTTTCCACAGCATAACCAATGACAACTGGGCAGGCGTTACCGTTAAGGACGGTATCGGAATAACTAAGAATGACCTGTACAGCAATTCAGCTTTCACCATAAATTCCGACGGCGAGAACCTTTCGACAGCGACTACCTGCGAGAGTGCGGCAGCTTCATATGACCATGTTATAAGCTTCGCAGGCAACGGTATATCGCCTGATAAGCGTACAGCTATCGACAAACAGTGCGCAAACGAGACTAAAAACGGCACAGGACAGTGTAGCGGCACTGCGGCTTTTGACTCGTCAGAGGCTAACCTCACAAAGTACAATATCAAATGCGGAGTAACTTACAGCTACCCTGCGGCTGTTACAAAAAAGGAAATTACTGACGCAGACAACGACGGCATGGACGACAAATGGGAGCTTGCGCGCGGTCTTGACCCGTCTGACCCTAACGACTATAAGGACGACTACTGCGGTCAGGGCTACATGAATATCGAATACTACATCAATGACCTTACGGTTAATTCGTTCCCTGAGGGCGTTGTTAAGCTTTCGCCTGAGGGCGGCACATCTGCACCTGTGCCTGCGGTATCGGCATTTGATACTATCGAAGCTGAGAGCTTTTCCGAGCAGGAGGGCATAAAGGCAGAGGGCACAGAGGGCGGCGGTCAGAACATCGGCTACATTGAAAACGGTGATTGGGCAATGTACCGCAAAGTGGACTTCGGTGACGGTGCGCGGAGCTTCAAGGCAAGAGTTTCGGGCAATGCGGCGGTTATAGAGCTTTATCTGGACGGGCTGAACGGAAGTCCCGTTGCTAAGGTGAATTTCTCAGGCACAAGCGGTTATGGAGATTATACCGAAATAGAGGCAGGTATACCGCAGATAAGCGGCACTCATAATCTGTATCTGAAATTCAGCGGCGGTGAGGGATATCTCCTTAACGCTGACAGCTTTGTTTTCGGAAGTGAAGCTATTCCTATGAGCGGCAAGCTCTTCAAGGACGTTCAGATATCTGGGCAGGCTAACCCTAATTCATGGTATATCGCTGAAAACGCAAAGGTCGGTGCGTTAATATTCGGCGACAGAGACTTCAGGATAGCACAGCTTCAGTCGGGACTTGAGGGTGCTGAGATGCTTCTAACATCATGCGATGCAAAGGGCACAACAGGCGAGGTGGCAACATTTACCGCAGGACAGAATATGTCTCTCTATGTAGGTCTTGACAGCCGTGTTGAGAATGTTCCCGAATGGCTCAGCGATTACACTCTCATGAGGACGCTCTGCACCTCGGATAACGACGTAAGCTTTATGATGTACAAAAAGGACGTTAAGAAGGGCGAGAAGATTACTCTCGGAAGCAACGGACAGACCTATATGTGCGTGAATTATATCGTTATGGCTGTTCCGTCGGTCATGCTTGCAGGAGATATAAACGCTGACGGCATGGTTGAGGTCGCAGACCTTGTGCTGCTGAATAAACAGCTTCTCGGAAGTACAAGCCTTGACGAGACTCAATCTGCGGCGGCTGATGTTAACGGTGACGGAGTAATAGATATTTTCGATGAATTAAGGCTCAGAAAGCTTATAATAGCAAAATAAACGGCTGAAAACAGCCATTTATACAATATCCCGAAAGAGTGGAAGGAAGACTCTTTCGGGATATTTTTTGTTAACCAAGACTAACATTTGCTTATACTAACAAATAAAGTTGTAAAATATATGTTGGTATATACTAACACTTTGGAGGTGCGCAAATGGAAAGTCTGACAGTTTCGGCTGTGAATAATACAGTTCCGAAAAATGATAACGGGAAAGTTTATACATTCAGAAATGAAACAGGAAGCGCACTCCTTACGGAATACAGGGTATTTGACGGCGTAAAGCTTGTTTACAGGGACGTTCATATGCGCAGATATACTGCGGCATCGGCTTCTGAGCGCAATATCATCGAGATAGACCACTGCCGCGAGGGACGCTTTGAACAGCGAAGCGGCAAGCATTACTACTATCTGTCGCAGGGAGACTTGTCTGTGAACCGTTCTTTTGGCGGTGAAGCGGAGATATGCTTTCCTACAGGGCATTATCACGGTGTTTCGGTAATTATTGATACAACTATCGCCGAAAAGGGTATGGGCGGACTTATCCGCGAATTCGGAGTTGACCCGAAAGCGCTCTCATCAAAGTTCCTCGGACACAGCGAAAGCTTCATTATACGTTCCACGGAGAGGCTCGAGCATATTTTCTCCGAGCTTTACACAGTGCCCGAAAGCATCAGAAACGGCTATTTCAAGGTAAAAATAATTGAGCTTATGCTCTTTCTGAGCAGTATCGACACCTCATTGGCTGTTCCGCTGAAACAGGGCTGCAGCCGCACACAGATGCAGCTTGCAAAGGATGTGTGCAGCTTTGTCTGCGAGAATATGGGAACGAGATTTACCATTGACCAGCTTGCAGACCAGTTCGGAGTATCTCCCACACAGCTGAAAAACAGCTTCCGCAGTGTTTACGGAGAGTCGGTGTACGCCTATGTCCGCGCTCAGAAAATGCGAAGTGCCGCAAAGCTTCTCCGCGATACGGACAGGACTGTGCTTGATATAGCAGGTGAGTGCGGATACGACAACGGAAGCAAGTTCTCAAAGGCGTTTGCCGAGGTCATGGGTATGACTCCGAGCGAGTTCAGACGAAGCGGCGCAGTTATCAGCGAAATATAGACCACAGCTTTGTTAATGGCTGTGGTCTTTGTTATTTCAGACTTATATCGAAACGTTCCAGCCAGTAGTTTAGCTGAATGAAAAAGGCGATAGTCTGAGGCAAATTCATAAGCTGACCGTACCACTGCACATGGTCTTCTCCGCGGAGAAGCTTTTCAAGCTCATCGCGCTTAACAAGCTGAGTAAGCCGCTCTCCGCCGCTGTCAAGGATATTCCTCAGCTTTGCGGCAACTCCTTCAAGGAATGCAGGATTGTGAGTTTTAGGGTAGGGACTTTTTTTCCGCCACAGGACTTTTTCGGGCAGCCAATCCTTCATGGCTTCGCGGAGGAGTCCTTTTTCTCTGCCCATATAGTCCTTGTACTCCCACGGCACGTTGTAAAGGTACTCGGCAATGCGGTAGTCGCAGAAGGGCACACGGACTTCCAGACCGCTGTACATGGACATTCTGTCCTTGCGGTCAAGGAGTGTCTGCATGAACCAGTGAAAATTAAGCTGAGTCATTTCGCGCATACGGTATTCAAGGGGACTGTCATCGGGCAGCTTCATGGCGTAATCGGCAGTTTTGCGGTAGGCGCTGTAGACATAGTCCTCGGCATCTATCTTTGCAGCGTAGTCATCGCAGATGAAGCGCTTGCGGTAGGCAGTGCTCTGCGCCCACGGGAAGCCGTCTGTCATGCGGATATCCTTATCCCTGTACCAGGGGTAGCCGCCGAATATCTCGTCAGCGCACTCCCCCGAAAGCGCCACAGTTCCGTATTTTTTTATCTCGCGGCAGAACAGGAGCAGTGAAGCGTCCACATCAGCCATACCGGGGAGTCCTCTTGCTTCGGTGGCTTCATCGAGAGCGTCAATAAGCTCGGGAGTGTCGATAACCGTCCAATGGTGGTCAGTTTTGAGATATTCAGCCATGCAGGAGATGTACTCGGGGTCGCTGTCGGGCTGAAAGTGACTGCTTTTGAAGTATTTTGCGTTGTCACGGTAATCCACGGAAAAGGTTGAGAGAGTCCTGCCCTGTTTACTCATTTCAGAAGCCGCAACAGATGATATGAGGCTGGAGTCAAGTCCACCCGAAAGGAAGGTGCAGACAGGCACATCTGATACGAGCTGGCGGCGAATTGAGTCAAGGACAAGCTCACGAACGTGCTCTGCGGTCTGTTCAAAGCTTTCGTGAAGCTCAAAGGCTTTCAGCCGCCAGTATTCCCACATGTCAAGACCTTTTGCGCTGTAGCAGCCGCACCAGCCTGCTTTGACTTCTTTCACGCCGCGGATAACTCCGCAGCCCATTGTTCTTCCAGGGGCAATGAGAAGAAGCTCAGCCGCGCCCTCATGGTCTATCTCATGGGGAATATCGGGGTGTTCAAGGAGAGCAGGAAGTTCAGATGCAAATATGAGCTTATTGCCTGTATCATAGTAGAAAAGCGGCTTTACACCTATTCTGTCACGGGCGAGGAATACGCGGTGCTCCTGCTGGTCATATATTGCAAATGCAAATATGCCGTTGAATTTGTCAACGCAGGAGCTTCCCCATTTTATGTAGCTTTTCAGCACGACCTCGGTGTCGGAATGGGTATCGAAAGCAAACTCGTCTGCAAGCTCATTGCGAAGCTCGGAAGTATTGTACAGCTCGCCGTTGTAGACTATGGTATAATTTCCGTAGGTCATAGGCTGTCTGCCGCCGTCAATGTCTATGACTGCAAGACGGGTGTGGATAAGGGCGGCTTCACGGCTCAGCATCATGCTGTGCTGGTCAGGACCGCGGCGCAGAAGCGCTCTCCGCATTTTTTCGTATACTTTCATGTCCTCGCGCATATCCTCAATAAAGCTTATAGCACCTGCAATTCCGCACATAATATCTCTCCACCGCTTTACAGCATACGGCACGCTGGGATAACTAAAGACACAGCTTTGCAAGATTAGTAAGTAGTAAGCAGAAGGCAGAATACAACAAAGCTGCATTTTGATTTATTATATGAAAAAGACCTCTGATGTGTGTCAGAGGTCTTGAGATATTATTTTTGTTTGCGGAGTCCTGATTTTATGCCGTCCATGATGATGTTGCGAGCCTTTATGGCTTCTTCCTTTGTGAGCGGAGGCGTATCACCGAGAGGATAATCCAGTCCAAGCTCAGCGTACTTAGGCTTTGCCATGTCGTGATAGGGGAGAACATCCAGTGCTTTAAGATTGCGGAGAGTAGAGAGAAATTCACCCAGAGCAAAAAGCTCCTCATACTTATCTGTAATGCCGGGGACTACGACGTGACGTATCCACACAGGTATTCCCAAATCGCGGATATGCTCGGCAAATGCCAGTATATTGCTGTTTCCCTTGCCTGTAAGTGCCTTGTGACAGTCGTTGTCGATATGCTTGATATCCAGCATGACAAGGTCGGTGTACTTCAGCGCTTCGTCTATCTTTTCATGGTGAGCAGGGTCATATACTCCTGCGGAAGTGTCAAGACAGGTGTGTACGCCCTTGCTTTTTGCGAGAGAAAAAAGCTCGGCAAGGAACTCAGGCTGTGCAAGGGGTTCGCCGCCTGTTGCAGTGATGCCGCCCGATTTCAGAAACTCCTTGTAGGAGTCATACTCTTTCATAAGCTCTTCTGCGGTAGTCTCTTTGCCGCCCGAAAAGTCCCATGTATCGGGATTGTGGCAATACTTGCACCTCAGCGGACAGCCCTGAAAAAACACCACAAAGCGGACTCCCGGTCCGTCCACCGTTCCGAAACTCTCTGTGGAATGAATTCTGCCTGTCATGCCTTGCACCTCTGTTCTGCGAATTTTATTATCTCGTCTCTGCTGTTTCGGAGCTTCTGCTCCATAACAAGAGTGAGTATTTCCTGTTGTGCCGCGCCTATTTCCGCACCTTTAAGACCAATAGCCGCAAGGTCTGAGCCTGTAACGGCGAGTCCGCGGAGACTGCGGCATTCATCGCGGCTGATGATGTCGTGACCCTCTGCAATAAGCTTGTCGAAGAAGATGTTCTCTTCAAGTACGAATTCGTTTTTTGCGGAGTTATCACACTTTTTCAGCTCCATAAGCGTGAAGAAAAGCTCATCGCCTATCTTTGACATCATTTTCTTAACGTCTGACCTATTTCGTATTTTTTTGCTGTGATTAGCGATAAGGGCGGACGCTGCCGTGATAGTTTTATTATCATAGCGCAGGTCTTTCATGACTGTTTTGGTCATTTCCGCGCCTACACTGTCGTGCTTTTTGAAGTGTCCCCGTCCTGTCTCATCAAGGGTCATACAGGAGGGTTTGCCGATATCGTGGAAAAGCAGTGCTCTGCGAAGCTGTAGATCCTTGCACGGGGCAGCCGCAACTGCGCGGACTATGTGCTCCCACACGGTATATCTGTGGTAGGGTGAACGCTGGTCGAGACCGATACACGGCTGAAATTCGGGTATAACAGCGGTGATGATATCGCTGTATCCGAGAAGCACATCAACGCAGTTTTTACCGCAGATGAGCTTGTCAAGTTCGTCACGAATGCGTTCACGGGATATTTTTTTCAGGTCATTGCGCATTTTGTGAACATATTCAGCGGTATGAGCTTCGATACTGAAACCAAGCTGAGCTGAAAAGCGCACCGCACGCATTATTCTGAGGGCGTCCTCGCTGAAACGCTTTTCGGGTCCGCCCACACAGCGAATGATACCTGCATCTATATCATTTTTGCCTCCGAAAGGGTCGACTATATTGCCGTCCTTGTCCATAGCGATAGCATTTACCGTAAAATCGCGGCGAGCAAGGTCGGCGGTGATATTTTTTGTAAACTCCACCTTGTCGGGACGGCGGTGGTCGGTGTAGCTGCCGTCAATGCGGTAGGTGGTTATCTCGAAAGGCGAGCCGCCGCAGATAACAGTGACAGTGCCGTGCTTTATGCCGGTGGGAATGACCTTATATCCACTGAAAACATCTATTATCTGCTCAGGGAGAGCATTGGTGGTAATATCGGTATCGTGGCATTTCCGTCCCATGATACCGTCGCGGACACAGCCGCCCACCATATATGCTTCAAAGCCGTTTTTTTCAAGCTCAGAGAGAATTATCCGAGCATTTTCGTCAATATTCAAAGCGGCTGACTCCTTTCGTTTATTCTTTTACCAGGGCTTTACTGTACCGATTATGTCCTTTACGGAGCTGATGCCCTTGCTGTCGAGCCATTCGTTCATTTCTTCGACTATCTTTACAGGCGCAAATGGGTCAGTGAAGATAGCTGCACCTACCTGTACAGCAGAAGCGCCAGCCATCATAAGCTCGATAGCGTCGCGTCCCGAGGAAACGCCGCCCATGCCGATAACAGGGATATTTACAGCGTTTGCCACCTGCCATACCATTCTGACTGCGATAGGGAATACCGCAGGACCGCTCATACCGCCCACATTGTTGCGGAGGATAGGTCTGCCTGTATTTATGTCAATCCTCATGCCGAGGAGAGTATTTATAAGTGAAACTGCGTCTGCACCTGCTGCCTCTACTGACTTTGCGATGTCAGCAATACTTGTTACGTTAGGTGAAAGCTTTACTACCAGAGGCTTTTTTGTGACTGCACGGACTCTCTTTGTGACCTCAGCAGCCATTTCGCAGCTTGTACCGAATGCTGCACCGCCCTGTTTTACGTTAGGGCAGGAGATATTCAGCTCTATCATGTGAACATCTGTGTCTTCCAGCTTTGCGGCTACCTCAGCACATTCCTCGGGAGTAGAGCCTGCGATATTTGCCAGTACAACAAGGTCCTTTGTGAGAAGATATGGAAGTTCAGTGTCGATAAAGTGGTCGATACCGGGGTTCTGGAGACCTACTGAGTTGAGCATACCGGATGGAGTTTCAGCTATTCTCGGAGCGAGATTACCTGTGCGGAGATGAAGTGTAGTACCCTTTGTAGCGATACCGCCCAGCTTGTTGAGCGGGAAAAGCTCCTCATATTCTCTTCCGTAGCCGAAAACGCCCGAAGCAGGGATAATTGGATTTTTAAAGTCTACGCCGCAGACTTTTACAGAAAGATCAGCCATTACCAGAGCACCTCCTCAGCATTGAATACAGGACCGTCCTTGCAGACATGAGCGAAATATTCTTCATCATTGCGGACTGTGCGGCAGGCACAGCCAAGACAAGCACCAATTCCGCAAGCCATACGCTCTTCAAGTGATATCTGACAGAATATGCCGTTTTCCTTGCAGATAGCGGCAACGCCCTTGAGCATAGGCATAGGACCGCAGGCGTAAACTGCGTCGATACCGCCTTTTTCGGCAAGCTCCTTGAGGGGCTGTGTAACAAAGCCGTGAATACCTGCTGAGCCGTCATCTGTACAGAGGATAGCTTCAGCGCCTGTTTTGCGGAAGTCCTCCTGAAGAATTACAGCAGAAGCATTTCTGAATCCGCTTATAGCCACAGCCTTTTCGCCGTAAGCCTTAGCAAGAGGGAGCATAGGCGGAGTACCGATACCGCCGCCGATGAGGATCACCTTTTTATAAGAGGGATCAACAGTAAAACCATGTCCCAGCGGTGCGAGCATATCCACAAGATCGCCCTTGTTGAGTTTAGCTATCTCGGCAGTACCTTCGCCGCGTATCTCGAATACGATGCGGAGAGTTCCTTTCTCCTTGTCGATACCGCAGATAGAGATAGGTCTGCGGAGAGTATATCCCTTTGCACGTATATGAACGAATTGTCCGGGACAGGCAGCAGCAGCCACCTCGGGACATGAGATTGTGAAACTGCATATCTCACGGGCAATAGCAGTTTTTTCAGTAATTATATACTGACCCTGAGTATATTTCATATTGACCTCCTTGAATTTCAGTCGTTAAAAGGCTTTTTGAGTCTATACATATATTATACTGCAAAAGACAGGTTTTTGCAAGACGTTTTGGACTTTGCTGTGATAATGCACATTTTTGTCCGAAAGAGTGAAAAAAGAACCGAGTCACAGTGCGTGGCTCGGTCACCATATATATTGGGGGGAATTATGAAGGCGTTAACTTATGCTTACAGAGCTTTCTCAACAGCCTCTCTTACCTTTTTCATTGGTATAGTAGGCTCAAATCTGCCGAGAAGCTGTCCGTCCTTGCCGATGAGGAACTTTGTGAAGTTCCATTTGATATTGCTGTTGTTCTTGTAATCCTTGTCCTTGAGCTTGAGGACTCCGCTCATAGCGAGTCCTGCAGGACTCTTGCCGAAGCCTTCAAAGCTGCTGTTTGCGACGAGCCATTTGTACAGTGGGTCTGCGTTCTCACCGTTGACCTCTATCTTTGAAAACTGGGGGAATGTTATGCCAAATCTGCCTGTGCAGAATGAGTGTATCTCTTCATCGCTGCCGGGAGCCTGTTCGCCGAACTGGTTGCATGGAAAATCGAGTATTTCCAGACCCTTGTCCTGAAACTCCTCATAGATGTCCTGAAGCTCGTCATACTGAGGTGTAAATCCGCAGCCTGTAGCTGTATTTACAATGAGAAGCACCTTACCCTTGTAATTTTCAAGAGCTACCTCGCTGCCATCCTGTGCCTTTACAGAATAATCATAAACTGACATATATTTTCCTCCTTAAATGATTTTATACAATTTAATTGAAATCAATCTTTTCTATGCTTTTATTATATACTAAGTTTGATGATTTGTCAAGAGCTTTCTCATATATTTTATTATTTAAACTTAAAATCATCACATTTCTTCTGAAAGGTGAAAAATTAGTGAAATATGTTGGATTTAGGAAAGAGTTAAGATTATTTTAAGGTATTTCAACTATAATCAAACCATAGTCAAACGATATCAGGGCGTTTGTATCTGGGGATAAATTAAAAAAGGAGAATGATGTTTATGAAGAAATCAAGCTTAAAGAAGCTTCTTGCAGGTATTTCGGCTTTATGTTTTGCAACAGCAGCAGTTCCTTTCGTGGGCAGTGCGGCTGAGACAGGCAAGCCAACACTTGTGGGCGACGCAAACTTTGACGGACAGGTCGATCTTTCTGATGCTGTTATCATTATGCAGGCACTTGCAAATCCCGACAAATATGGTCTTGGCGGTTCAGACGAACACGCTATCACTCAGCAGGGCTGGATAAATGCAGACTGCAACGGTGCAAATGACGGCGTTTCAAACAACGATGCCAATGCTATACAGATGTTTCTTCTTGGCAAGGGCACACTCAGCAGCGGCAAGACCGATGATCCTGTAAGCGACGTAACAAAGATACATCTCAAGAATACTTCAATAGAGGTCGAGGGAGACAACGCGTCAGTTGACGGAACTACAGTTACTATCACTCATTCGGGTGAGTTCTATGTTGACGGTACTCTCGACGACGGACAGATAAACATCAACATCGCAGATTCTGCTGCAGACCCTGACACAGTAAAGATATTCCTTAATAATGCTAACATCACAGGCAAGAGCGCTCCTGCTATACTTGTGACAAATGCAGAAAATACATCTATAAATATCGTTGACGGCACTACTAATACTATTACCGATGGAGATACTGCTTATGCAGGCGATCATCTCGGCGAAGCTGTTATTGAAGCTAAGGACGACCTTACTATCAAGGGCGGCGAAAAAGGTGACGGAGTTCTGGAGCTTACCGCTAATACTCAGACAGGTATCTCCTGCAACAACGATATCAAGATCAACGGCGGCAACATCACAGTTACCACACTCAACTCTACAGACAAGACCGACGGTATCAAGGGCAAGAAGTCCGTTACTGTCAAGGACGGTACTTTAAATGTTGATGCTGAGGGTGACGGTATCAAGTCCGGCAAGGGAGCAGTTGCTTTCTCAGGCGGTATCACTAAGATAAAGGCTGGCAATGACGCTGTACAGGCTGAAACTACTATTGATGCAAGCGGCGGCAGTCTCATTGCAGGCGGCGACAGAGGTCTTACAGCTGTAACAGGAATTAATATCACAGGCGGTACTGTTATCGCTACAGCAACCGATAATCAGGCAGATGTAAATCTTGTAAAATCTGAGACTCAGCCTGTGATTTTACTTAACTGTGCTGCTGACGCAACAAATGAAAAGGACGGAACATGGAAAAAGTCCAACATTTTAGAGTGGGAAGCAATGAACGGCACAGCACAAAAGGTGACTGCGGATTTCACAAAGAAGTTCAAATATATCCTCATAAGCTCAGACACTATAAAGGCAGGAACTACGCATTTCACCAACACAAGCGCAGGCAAGTGGATCACACATACCAACGATGAAGAATCGCTCTTTGCAGTAAGTAACGGTGTGAATGTATTTGATAATGTTAATCTTGCAGGTGCTGCTGAGGGAGTTAATGTTCCTCCTTCAAATGCTCCCGACGAGCTTACAATAACTCTTTCTGATGCAGGTATGTCCACAAATGCTTCTACAGAGGCAAAGGTCGAAAACAACATCTGCACGATTTCTCAGCCCGGTGTTTTTACAGTAACCGGCGAGATGACTGGCGGACAGATCGTTGTTGACGTAGACAAGGCTGTTTATCCCGACGGCGTCGTTGAGCTTGACCTCAGCGGCATGAGCCTGACAAATACTGAAAATTCTCCTATATACATAGCATCTATCGCAGATGAGGTAGTTATCTCAGCTAAGAACGGCACAGAAAACACTATTTCCGACGGTACGGGTTACACCAATGCTGACGGCGATACAGGAGCTGTCTACTCAAAGGACGATATAAAGTTCAAGGGTAAGGGCAAGCTCACTGTAAACGGCAATGCGGCAGACGCTATCGTAGGCAAGGATGATATAAAAATATATAACGGCACTCTGGTCGTTAATGCGGCTGATGACGGTATCCGCGCTAAGGACACTGTTACTATCGGCAATACTTCCTCTGACGGTACTGAGGTGGATTACTCAAATCTCTCTGTGACCGTAAAAACAAAGGCAGGAGACGGCATAAAGGCTACTTCTACCGATGTTTCTTCAACAGCAAAACAGCTTGGACTGGTAACTGTCAACGGCGGTACTATCAATATAGAGTCTTACGCTGACGGTATTTCAGCAGAGCAGTTCTTTACAATGAACGGCGGCGACCTTACTATCAAGACATATGAGGGAAGCTCCTACACAGGCAGCGGTACAGCAGCAGGCGGAAATACAGGCGGCTTGGGCGGACCCGGCGGCGGTATGGGTATGGACGGAAACTCCAACAAGACCGATGTATCCGCAAAGGGCATCAAGGCTGTAGGTCTTTATGACGAGGCAGGCACAACATGGCAGAGCGTTGGCGATATCACTATCAATGGCGGCAGGATAACCATTGATTCTTCTGATGATGCTATACACTGCGGCGGCGATATGCAGCTTATCGGCGGTGAGCTGAAGCTCTCGTCTGCTGATGATGGTGCTCATGCTGACCATAACCTCACTATCGGTACTAAGGACAGCGGCAAATACGATGATATCGTAGTATACGTTGAAAAGTGCTATGAAGGTATCGAAGCACAGAAAATTTATCAGAACAGCGGTTCTGTTATCGTCAACTCCACTGACGACGGCTTTAACGCAGCAGGCGGCAGTGACGGTTCAGGCAGCGGAAACACAGGTATGCCCTGGGGACAGGGCGGCGGCGGCTTCGGAAGAGGCGGTTTCGGCGGCGGAAACAGCGGCGATTACATTATGCAGTTCAACGGTGGTTTTGCCATAGTCAATACAGCTAACGGCGACCACGATGGTTATGATTCAAACGGCAATATTGAAATAAACGGCGGTTATCTCGTATCTAACGGCAACGAGCCTTTCGACTGCGGCGACGGCGGCAGTACGATAAAGGTAAACGGCGGCGTATGGGTATCGGATTGTCCGTCAGGCGGCATGAGCATGGGCGGAAGCGAAATGACAGCTTCTGTTACCAAGAGTGCTTCCGTAAGTGCAAACACAAGACTTTCACTTGTTGGCAGCGACGGAAAGGTAATAGTTTCCTTCATCGTTGACAAGGCTGTAAGTCAGCTCAAGGCAGGCGGCTCAGGGGTCGGCTCAGGAGCATCATTCTACACAGGTGGAACTCTCAGCGGTTCTGCATATTTCCAACAGCTCGATCAGACTCAGCTCGCTGCTTTCGGTGGAACGCTTTCGGGTGGTACTAAGCTTTGATTAGCAGCGGCGGTCGTGATTGATAAATGATTTTCTTTACAATTTATCATAAAAGCCACAGTGTGATGCTGTGGCTTTTATGATTTTGCGGAGATATAAAAAGTCCCGAAGCGATAACGTTTCGGGACATATTTTTATAAGGTTGTTACTGAACTTCTCCGCCTTCTTCGCCGCCCTGTTCAACAGGCTGTTCAACAGGTGCAGGTGGATCTGTAGGCTGTGGAGCTTCTGTAGGCGGCTCTGTCGGTGCAGGAGCCTGTGTTGTTGCAACAGGAGCCTGTGTAGCAGGAGCTTGTGTTGTAGCAGGCTCAGTCTGCGGAGCAGCTGTTGTGTATACCTGCTGAGGTGCTTCTGATGTCTCGGAAACATAATAAACTGTAAGCTTCTTGCCGTCCTTGTTGCTGAATAAGTCATTCGGGTGGACTACCTTGCCGTCGACCTGAAGCTCTACGACGCAGTTTGCCTTGCCGTAGGAGTTCTTTGACTCTACGAACTGATAGTTAAAGTCGGAAATTCCAGCCTTTTCGAGAGCGTTCTTGTACTGTTCAACAGTAAGACCAGAGAAATCAGGAATATAAGCGGAAGACTTGCCCTTGCTGACCTTTACCTTGATGACCTGACCCTGAGAGATCATATCGCCTGCTTTAACAGCCTGCTCAAAGATCATATCGTTGTCGAAATCATCGTTGTATTCGTAATCCGCATCAAGTACGAAATAATCCTTCCACTTTTCCTTTGTAGGCTCGAAGAATTTATTCTTCAGATCAGGCATTTCAATATCCGCAGCATTTGTTGTTTCGGTCTCATCAATAACATTTTCCGTTACCGCAGGACGTTTTGCCTTTGCGGACGGAGTAGATCCTTCATCTTTATTTGAGAAAATGTTCAGTATGAATACAGCCAGTGCCATAAGTATACCGAGAAGAAGCAGTCCGATGATTATGGGAACTTTTATCCTGTCAACGGTATTTACCTTTTCATAGCTGTAGCTGTCATCGCGGCGCGGCTTTCTGTTGATAGGAGTGCTGCGCTGGTGGATAACATTCTGCGGCTGAGGCTCAGGCTGCTGATACTGCGGCTGCTGAGGCTGTTCGTATACAGCCTGTTCGTATGCAGGCTGTGCAGGAGGTGCCTCCTGTAATACAGTTGTATTTTCGATATCCTCCTCTTCCTCAGAAGGCTGTTCGAAAAGTCTTGTTACCAGCTCGGTGATAGTCTGTATACGGTCTCTGCCGTTTAAGTTCATACCCTCCATGATAACTCTTGAAACATGGCGTGGTATACGTGAATCGAGTGAATGAGGCTCATGCAGGTCATCGTGCTTTAATCTGCTTACTGAATCTACGGGCATACAGCCAGTAAGTGCTCTGTAGAGAAGAGCGCTGACACCGTAGACATCAGTCCATGAACCCTGACGGCTGCTGCTGCTTGCAGAATACTGCTCAGGTGCAGCGTAACCCTTGAAAAGCTCATATTCAAGACCTGCGTCAACAGTTCTGACAGCAGAAACGCAGAATCCTGAGAGCTTCAGCTCGCCCTTGTCTGTGATATACACAGTATCAGGACTTATAGCGCGGTGGATTATACCTGCATTATGGAGTATCCCTATAGTTGTGAAAAGGGGAGGGAATATCTTTGATACCTGTTCCCAGCTTAGCTCACCTGCATTTTCTTTCAGGTAATCCAGCATTTTCACGCCTTCGATGTACTCGAATATGGTATAAGTGGTATTGTTCTCGGCAAACATATCGAGAACAGGCGGTATATTGGTATTGTTCCTGAGTCGTGCAAGAGACTTGTTAAGCTCGGTATATTCCGCCATGAAAGCCTTGTATTTGGCAAGGTTATTGTAGTTTACACTGATAGTAGGTTTGTTCTTTACGCGGGTGCAGAGTGTTATAGGGACATATTCTCTTATGAGGACTTTCTTTCCGGTAGAGATATCGCTTCCTATATATGTAGCACCCTCACCGTTATATTCCAGAAGAATACCGCAGAGGTACTTGCCGTGGAGTATCGTACCGGGTGGGACATACATGGGGTCATGAGCGTCGCTTTCAACAAATCCGCAAGCGGGACATACATGAAGCGATGCGTCGTATTGTTCCATGCATCTGTAGCAAAATTTACTGTCTCCCAAAGCAGCTCCTCCTCCTAATAATAATAAATGCACAAAATAGGCATCATATCTATTTTATCAGTAAAAAAGCAAAATGTCAACTACTTGAAGGCGGATATTACTAAATCTTGTGAATTTGTATTTTTTTTGTAATAATTTCATGCCGAAATTTTCCTTAATTGTAATATTTAAGGCGATATGAAAGGAAAA
>SFFP01000280.1 GCA_004556875.1 Ruminococcus flavefaciens | reverse complement strand
AATTTCTCGCAAAAGTAGCGAAAAGGTGTTCGATAGTGTGCATAGACGGTGTTTCGAGATATACTCCGCCGTTAGGCTTTACCATGCGGACATCGTATGTAACTATATCATCATCTATTCTTGATATGTACATACCTACGCTGAATTTAGTGTGGTCTACCTGAAAGCTTGCGATCTTTTCCATGTTTATTCCTCCTGTTCGTTTTCAGAAAAGTGCTTTTATGTCCTCGGGAAGCTCCGAGTCAACTGTTATAGGCTCGCCTGACAGCGGATCGTTAAAGCTTAGTCTGCCGCAGTGCAGAGCCTGTCTTGATATATCATTACGAAGTCCGCCGTACAGGTCATCGCCTGCAAGAGGTGCTCCGATATGAGCAAAATGTACCCTTATCTGATGAGTTCTTCCCGTTTCGAGGTCTATCTCTGCAAGGGAATACTTATCGTTCATTTTCAGCCGTTTATAGTGTGTTACTGCTCTTTGTCCGTCCTCACGGACACATCGCAGTATTATAGACTCACGCTCTCTTGCAATAGGAGCATCTATAGTTCCCTTTTCGGGTATCTCTCCATGTACAGCCGCATAATAGACCTTTTTGCAGTTTCCCTGCAAAAGCTTTGCGGCAAGAGCGTCCTTAGCGATGATACACAGTCCCGAGGTATCACGGTCAAGCCTGTTCACAGAACGGAACGTAAGCTCAGGATAGCGGTAAGCGAAATAATTCCCAAGAGTATCGCCCTGATGGCGTATTGACGGATGTACAGGCATACCGCTGGGTTTATTGAACACCACAAGGCTGTCATTCTCAAAGGCAACAGGCACATTGAGACTGCCGTTAGGTTCAAGGAAGCTGTCGTCCTCAAGAGTGAGGACTATGACATCTCCTGCCGAAACCATGTCGATACTTCTTATAGTAACGCCATTCCGCGTAATACCGCCCTCCTGACGTTTAAGCTTTGTCAGCAGACGCTTTGAAACGCCTTTTTTGCCTACGAGGAAGTTTTCCAGCGTTACGGGTCTTTCCACCTCTGCTGTCAGCTCTATCTGCTTCAAGGTATTCGTCCTCCCTGATAAAAATATCTATGCCCAGTGAAAAGGCTGTCATAAACTTTGTAAGACCGTAAGGAAGTCCTGCAACAGTAAGCATCTGCGGAATATACACAGCCATGAGCCGCATGAACACGTTTTTCCTGCCGCGCATAAAGCCTATGGAGTATATGACTGTACGGAATGCCGTCTTTTTAGGAAATCTCACCAGCAGAAACGGTACGGCTGAAAAGCTTATTTTCAGCATTATCCACATAACAGCCGAAACTAACGCAAGAAATACCGCATTTGCCGCAAGAAAGGCTTCTTCAGCATACAGCTTTCCATTCAGAAGCATATACGCCAGAGTCCCGAAAAAAATTGCAGGAACAAGTGCAAAAAGTCCTATGACCTTAGTCCAGAGCATTGCGGAGATACTGCGTCTGAACGTGCATTTTCTCAGCAATATCCGTGAAAAAGCCATGTGCCGCAGGTCATTTCGCTCGGCAGTTATACTGTAAAGCCGCATTGCCGCCGCATACATCAGCGGAGCTGTGGTCAGCCATCTGAAAAGAGTGCTGACAGCCGCGATAACAAGCTGGACAGGCTCTCTTCCGCCAAAGAGCACGATAGGTTTATAGCCGCCGAAATAGAGCAAAAGGCAGTACGCCGCCGCTTCTGCAAAGCGAAAGAAAAGCTCTGCGGCAATTGGAAGTATACATATCATCATAGTCCTTGCGCGTTTTCCGTCAAGGAGTCTCTTTGTATAGCGGATAAGCTCCCTTATCTTCATATCTGCGCCTCCGAAAATGGTATTGCAGATATTATTGACAATTATTCACAGATTATGCGCTCATATGACTACTCAGTCAAATTCACTGTTTTCGGGTATCTTGTCATAAGGGCAGTAGCCAAGTATCTCAAAAGCCTGAGAATTAAGCCACATCTGCGCTGTTACTATAACGTCAAAGCCGCCTCCTGCCTCAGCAGTTATCTGCGAAGGAGCGTACTTTGGTATTCCGAAACAGCTCAGCATATTCGATATGATGCCGCCGTGTGTGACCAGTGCGCAGTGTGTAAGACCTGTCTCCATCATATCTGTTATGACATAGTGCAGAGCCTTATAGGTACGCGCAGTAAGCTCTTCAAGGCTCTCGCCCTTTGGCGGACGGCTGTCCTTGCCGCCGCGAAGCCATTTATTATAATCCTCGCGCATTGCAAGCTCGTCAATGGTCTTGTTCTCAAATTCGCCGAAATTTAGCTCTCTCAGGTCATCTACCGTACAAAGCTCGGTATGCGGAAAGAGTATCTCAGCCGTTTCGGTACATCTCTTCAGCGGAGATGAATACACTCTGTGGACTGTGGGGTAATCAAACTCGTCCATTTTAGCGGCAAGGTCTGCCGCACCCTTTGCAGAAAGCGGTATATCGGTATTTCCGATATATATTCCTTTCTCGTTTGCCTCCGTCATTCCGTGACGGATAATACTTATCCTATAACCTTTCATGGCGGTCTCCTTTATTAAATGTTTGGGTATTATACTTAAAATACATACAGATAGGATAATTTGCACAAATTTGCCGCTCGTTTTTTTAACTCTTAGTAAAATCCACGAAAAACAATACAAATTTTCTACATTTCTTTCATACTTCTACATCTTTACAAATTATACATTTTGTATTATAATATTAATAACAGCTTTTTG
>SFFP01000279.1 GCA_004556875.1 Ruminococcus flavefaciens | reverse complement strand
ACTTTTCATTCAAAAGGAAATCGTACTTCTTTGCATCAAGGGAAAAACAGCCGTTTTCAAGCGCCTGCATCTGACTTCCCATGCTTAGGTAAAACTCAGGTGAATAATAATCATAATTGTCTATGAGAACATAGCTTCCCTTTGATATATCACCATATACCTTATATGGTATCGCGTCCTCTTCGGCGCTTTTGAGCGCTGATACATCAAGGTCGCATTTGTATGTGTTTTCATCAAATGTGACACTTTTTACCTTGCCTGTTTTCAGTCCGAAATGCTGTGCGGCTTCGATAAGCTCATAAACAGGGAAGAAACTGTCGGAGGTAACTTCGTCCTCGTCACTGCATATGCGATAGAAGCAGTAATCGTTAAAACCGTCTGACAGGTCGGAGACAGTAGTATTAAAGCTGATAGGCTGTTTTCTTATCACAAGATAGGTGTCGCCTGAGATTTCGATAGTTCCTGCGTAATTCTGTCGAAATGAAGATGGGATGCCGCCTTCGGAGATGTTTCGGAATTCAAGTTCACTGTTAGGGGAATTCATGACTATTTTCATATAGCTGTAGCCGTCAGCAGTTTCAAGCTCGCGGTAATGGATAAAAGCGTTGTTTTCGGTCTTGCCGATTATTCCCGAAATAAGCGAATCAGCGTGTACAGTCATTGATGACGCGCAGGAAAAAGTGATGATAAGTGCGCTGAGAGCGGATAGTGACTTTTTGATGTTCATTTTTACTCCTCCTTTATGTTTGCGATCGATGTTTGTTTTGTTCGTCTGAGGTAATGAAAAATGCCTGCAAGATGCTGTGTTATTTAATAAATTGTACGATATTTTTGTGTAAAAGTCAAGCTGTTTATTGCTGTTTACAGCCTTGAAAAGCGCTTTTTTCAGCCGCTTTTATTATCTGAACTTCAGATGTGTTGACTTTGTGGTCAGGATTTGATATAATCTTTACATATCAGAGGAAAAGAGACTGCGAAAAACAGCAGTTGTAAAACAGAAAAGTGAATGAAAGTTCCGCAATTAAGATATGGATATGAAAAAGAAGACTTTAAGGATAATAGGTTATATCATGATATTCTGCGGAGTATCGGTGCTCGGATTTTTTACCTACAGAAAGATCAGCAGAGAACTGTATCTGCGCAGACTTTTAAAAGAGAATATAGTATTTGAAGTTCCGCGTCTGGAAATAAAAGTCCCTGTGCTTGAGGGGACGGGCAAAAAGGAACTTGAAGCCTCAGCAGGACATTTTGAGGGAACAGGTTCTCCGGGAAAGGGAAACTTCTGTATAGCAGGTCATAACAGTACCATTTATGCGGAGGTGTTCAATGACCTTGACAAGATAAAAAACGGCGATATCATCTATGTTACGGATATAGACGAAAAGCGTACACGATACACCTATGTTGTTACGGATTATCAGATAGTCACTCCTGACAGCACAGGTGTGCTTGCAGATTTCGGTGATGACCGCATTACTGTGATATCCTGCACTGACGATGGAAAAAACAGGCAGTGCGTGGTGGGAAAACTCAAAAAATAACAATAGCTTCACGCCAAAAGACGTTCTGAAACGGCAGATAAGCCGCTTCGGAACGTTTTTTTAATGTCTGGTCATAATTCTGATATTATTTGTAAAAATTCTCAGTTGCTTATTGCCGCTGACTATGGTATAATTAGGGTAAATTCTATGAATAAATTCGGAGGTATAGCATGAAAAAGAGATACAGTATACCGTTGATAATAATAGGTCTTATGGTGATCGTCAATGTAATATCCCGTTTGAGCCGCGGCTTTTCGGACTTCTATGTTGAAAAGATATTCCCGTACATTTCATCGGCAGTTTCTTTTGTAACAGGAGTATTTCCGTTTTCACTCGGAGAAATGCTGACGGCTGCGGCAGTAGTGCTGGTCATTGTCGGTATACCGCTGTTTCTCATACTTATAATTTTCGGAAAGGGAAAACGCAGAAAGATCGCGGCATTTGCAGGGACACTGGCGCTGTGGATACTGTGCTACATAACCACAACAGAGACTATGAACTGCTTCATAATGTATCAGTGTACGCCTCTTGCGGAGAAGTGCTTTCCCGATGCCCGTGAGCATACCGACGAGGACCTTGCAAGGCTGTATTCCGAGCTGATAAAGGAATGCAATGCGCTTGCAAAGGAAGTTCCGCGAGACGAAAACGGCTGTTTTATGCTTACCTGCGACTTCAAAAAAGAAGCAAAGACTGCCATGAAAAACGCCGCAGACAAGCTTTCACCGCAGCTCAAAGGCTATTATCCGAACCCTAAGCCTATACAGTTTTCGTATTTCATGAGCCAGTCTCATCTTACGGGTATCTATCTGCCATACACTATCGAAGCCAACTATAATGATGATATGATAAGAGCAAATCTTCCGTCTACGGTGTGCCATGAGCTTGCACATCTGAAAGGCTTTATACAGGAGGACGAGGCGAATTTCATTTCTTTTGTGGCGGCTGCGGGAAGCGATAATGTGGAATTCCGCTATTCGGGATACCTTGACGCTCTTGAATATGTCCACAATGCAGTTTGGGAAAATAATGTTGAGGAAGCATTTCCCATGTCTGATGAGATTTCCGAGGAGGTCCTCAGCGACTGGTTCAGATTCATGCCCGAGAATTACTGGGAAGAAAACGCCGCAAAGGAAGTAATATCCACGGAAACTGTCAGCGAAGCCTCTACGGCGGCTATAGATACCAATATCAAAAT
>SFFP01000015.1 GCA_004556875.1 Ruminococcus flavefaciens | reverse complement strand
CGAATGCAAAAAAGTCTTTCCGAAAGGGGAGCATTTCGATAGGTTGTGCTGAGAGCGGCATGGGGGTTCGATTCCTCGTTTATTGTTATGCTCAGACATCGTACAAACGTATTGCTATCGCTTATTATTTATACCGTGCATTGACTTGCGGAACGAGGGTGAGGACAGGGGAATAAGAGAACAAGCTGTAAAGGCTTTACATATCACAGCACTTCATGGAGGTATATATGAAGTTTAAGAAATTAATATCAGCCGTTCTTTCGGCATTTATCATTGTCGGAGCAGTACCGCTTGGAATGACGGAAAACGTAAGCTGTGCGGAGTCGGCTGATTTTTCTACAGTTACATCATCGGGAATTGCTTATCACAAGTATTCAGACCACGTTGAACTGTACAATACGGCGGTTTCGGGAAAGATAGAAGTTCCTGCAAAGATAGCGGGTCTGCCTGTAACAGTTATAGTAGACAATGCTTTCGCAGGAAGAGAAGTGGTAAAGGTCACGCTTCCCGACAGCATTGTTGAAGTAGGCAGGTATGCGTTCAAGGACTGCCGAAAACTTGAGGAATTAGAGATAAGAAATGCCAAATGTGTCATTTTTGACAGCGGCGATACGGTCTGCAATACAGCAGGAGGCGGCAGTAAAGCGGCAGTATATAACGGAACTATAACTGCCCCAAAAAATTCAGCGGCTTCTGAATATGCGGCCAAGTATAAGTATAACTTCAAGGAGCTGTCTTCACAGCCGTCTGCGGTGTCTTCCACAACAACAACTACTACAACAACAACTACTACCACAACTACAACATCGAAAACCACTACATCGACATCGACAACTACAACATCGACCACTACAACTACCACTACACGCACAGCCGTGCAGGGAAAGCCCATATTCAAGCTTAGCCATACAGAGGCGTACATCAGCGAAGCTCCGAACCGAAAGGAACAGGTGACTATCTCAGTCGAGGGTGCAGACAAGCTTTACAGGGAGTCGGTGATATACGTATATTTTGACAAAAGGCTGAAAATAGGCGAAGCTGTCAGCGGCTCGGCAATAGACCAGCTGACAAGCGGACAGGCTGTAGGTGATACAAGGGATTTCATGGTGCTCACTACAGGCGGCTCGGAAGATGTCGGCAAGGACGGTCTTATGTGGACTATAGATGTTACGCTTCCTGCTGACTGCAAGGCTGGCGATGTTTACAGCTTTGAGATAGGCGAGTCAAAATACGGAAAGATACAGCCGCTTTTCACAAATTTTGCCAACGATGACAAGGGCAAAGCTATGACCAAGTATATTTTCTCAGAGGGACTTGACAAGGGCAGTATAAGAATACTTGAAGACCCGCCATATGCTCTCGGAGATATCAACAATGACAGACTTGTTGACTCTGTTGACGCTTCGTCGCTTATGAGGGAATATGCACTTGTGTCAAGCGGAAAGGATTCCACATTTACCGATAAGCGACAGGCACTTGCGGCAGATGTGAACGGTGACGGAAGAGCGGACTCTGTAGATGCTTCTGTAATACTTGCTTACTACGCATACAATTCGGGTTCTGAGACAAAGATAAGCATAGATGAATTCATAAAAAACAAGAAATAAACATACAAAAACGCAGGGCGTTAGTCCCTGCGTTTTTTCATAGTCTTACAGCAGCAGGCGCAGTGTACGGACACCGCGCCGTTTTTTAGTATAACAGCGGTAAGCTCTCTGAGTGTGCTGCCTGTAGTGCAGATATCGTCAACTATAAGGACTCGTTTGCCTTTGAGCTTGCTATTGTCAGCTGAGAAAGCGCCTTTCAGATTGAGCGACCTTTTAAGGCTGTCAAGGTCTTTCTGCGCCTGAGTGCGGCGTATCTTGAATACTGCATTCTTCTCGACGGGGATATTCAGCTGACGGCTTATCTCACGGGCAATCAGCAGCGATTGATTGTAGCTGCGTTTGAAAATGTCTTTCCTGTACATGGGAGTCGGCACGATAATGTCTGCTTTTTCTGACATTTTCAAAGCTTTCAGCTTTTCGGCAAGTGCACCGCCGAGAGCATATGCGGCATTTCCGCAAGTACCGTCTTTCAGCAGAAATACAACCTTCTTTGCAGTATCATCGTATTCATATACAGCGGTGAAGCTGTCAGCACCATCAATGGTGAAATTCTCATCAAACTCCTTCAGCTTGTCCGAACATGATGTGCAAAATCTGTCCATAGCACCAATAAATTCGCCGCATACAGGACAGCGTGTCGGAAAGAACAAATGCAGGATACTGCGTTTGGTTTCAAATCTCATATCATCACCTAAAGTAAAAGCTCCGCATGAAACGGAGCTTGTTTTATTATCAGAAATACATATATAACTGGCATTTTATCATGCCGTTGTAGAGCTTTCTGCGCTTATGCGCCTCAGCACCGAAGAACTTTTCAAACTCTTCGTGTGGCGAAATGATGTAGCTCTGTCTGCTGCCGCCCTTACCGAGGACCCTGCCCATTTTTCTGTAGATATCCTCAGCTTCTCTCAGCTCGAGAAGTCTCTCGCCGTAAGGCGGATTGCAGATAACGATTGAGTCCTCAGGCTGAACGAATTTTGTGATATCAGCCTGTTCTATTTTGAGGCGTGATTTTATACCTGCCTTGTGAGCGTTGTCGAGAGTCAGTGCTACAGCCGCATCGTCGATATCAGCGCCGATACCGTGGAACTGTGCAGACCTGTCAACACTGTCGATAGCTCTTTTGCGCTCTTCCTGCCATATACGTGAGTCAAGAGAGCTCCACTTTTCAGCGGCAAATCTTCTGTTGATGCCTGGAGCGATTTTCAGAGCTTTGAGAGCGGCTTCGATAAGAAGCGTACCGCTTCCGCAGAAAGGATCGCACACGATAGTGTCGGGACGGACTCTTGCCAGATCAACGATACCTGCCGCCAGAGTCTCCTTGATAGGAGCAGCATTGGAATTTCGTCTGTATCCGCGCTTGTGAAGTCCCACGCCGCTTGTATCGAGATATATCGAAACAACGTCTTTGAGTATGCTGAACTTTATCTGTACAGTCGGACCTGTTTCGTCAAACCAGTTTATGCCGTATTTTGCTTTGAGTCTCTCAACAGCCGCTTTTTTTACGATGGACTGACAGTCGGGAACGCTGTGAAGAGCTGAATTGAGAGAGTGTCCTTTTACGGGGAAAGCGTCCTGCGGACCTATATAGCGTTCAAGCTCAATAGCCTTTACGCCTTGAAAAAGCTCCTCGAAGGTAGATGCCTTGAATTCGATAAGCTCAATGAGGACTCTTTCTGCCGTAGAAAGACAGAGATTAGCACGGGCGAGGATATTCTCGTCGCCCGTGAAGCTTATTTTACCGTCGCTGACCTTCAGGTCAGTACCGCCGATCTTTTGTATTTCGTACTTTAAAACGCTTTCCAGACCGAAGTGGCATGGACAGCATAATCTTATGTTATTACTCAAGTTATCACCTGTTTTTTTGTATTAAACACCGCCTGTGTCGCCGCCTGCTGCAGCACCGCCGCCTGCGTCGCCGCCTGTGTAACCGCCTGCATCGCCGCCTGCTGCTGCACCGCCGCCTGCTGCTGCACCGCCGCCTGCGTCACCGCCTGTGTAACCGCCTGCATCGCCGCCTGCTGCAGCACCGCCGCCAACAGCACCGCCGCCTGTTGTGTCACCGCCTGCATTGCCGCCTGCTGCAGCACCGCCGCCTGTTGCGTCACCGCCTGTTGCAGTACCGCCTGTTGTGTTTCCGTTCGCTGCTGTACCTGTGTTTGTCTGAGCAGGAGCAGACCAGTGACCGCCGTCACAGTAAGGAGGAGAATAAGTGTCTGTGACCTCTGACTTCCAGTAACCGATAGCACCCTTGCCGCAGTTAGCGCTTGCGATAAGTCCTGTGCTTGTACACATAGGCATTTCGATTACAGACTTGACCTTTTCAAAGTCGCTTGGAGTGTCGGGGAATCTTGTATTTGCATATTCGCCGATGATGTTCTGCCAAATCTGAGCAGAAACAACGCCCTGAAGGTTGAGGTAATCGTCATTGTACTTGTAACCCATTGTCATACCGCTTGCGAAGTCAGGTGTGAGACCTACGAAAACTTCGTCGTACCAGTCCTGTGTAGTACCTGTCTTACCGCAGACAACCTTGTTGCTGAGTCTTGCTGCAGTACCTGTACCGTTATCAACAACGTTCTTCATAAGGCGGTTCATAACATAGGCTGTTTCCTCAGAAACTGCCTGTCTTGGGTTGCCGTTGTTCTGATAGATTATCTGCTGAGTGCTGTCCTCGATACGTGATATGATGTGAGCCTCGTTGTAGATGCCGTTATTGCCGTAAGGAATATAGGCGTTTACGAGGTTTTCAAGAGTAACACCTTCTGTGAGCGCACCCAGTGTCATAGGTGAATAGCCTTCTCTGTCTCGTGTAACGAGGTCGAGGCCAAGCTTTTCTGTAGAGAATTTGAAAACATTTTCAAGGCCGAATTTATGAAGGAGCTGTGCAGGTGCGGTATTGAATGACTGCTGGAGAGCATAGTAAACCCTGAGAGCCTGACCGGTTCCGACAGCACCCATATAGTTCTTAGGCCACGGCTGTCCGTCATCACCGACTATTACATCCGGCGGGAGAGGTGAGTCATAGACCGTTGAACTCCAGTGTATCTGACCTGTTTCGATACCGTAGCCATAGCTTGTGATAGGCTTGATAGTAGAACCGACCTGACGCTTGTTTTTTACTGCGAAGTTATCAACGAGAGAGCCTGTCTTTTCGCCGATATTTCCGACAGCACAGAGCACCTCGCCGTCATAGTTCATAGCTATGAAGCCGATATGCGGCAGATAGACTTCGGGAGTGCCGTCAGGATTATTGAAAGGCTCAAGGTCTATCTCACGTCTTATAAGATACTCGGGTATCATGTTGTTGATGTCGAGCATTCGCTCTTCGACATAGCTCTGCATCTGGTCATCGTAGGTAGTATAGACTCTGTAGCCGCCCTTCTGGAGCTTTTCCATAGCCTTTGAATAATCGAGGTCAAATTTCTCCATGAATATCTTGGTAGCTTCAAAGTAAGTCGCATCGACTACCCATGTATAAGCCTTTTCCTTCTCCTCGAGGTCTTCTGCATCGTCCTCAGGGTGAAGCTTTTTGTATTCTTCCGAATGTCTGTAGAGCAGAGGAGTTACGAGGTATTCCTGATACTCGTCATATGTTATAGCGCCGTTTTCATAGAGCTTGTAGAGAACGTATTCCTGACGGGGCTTGTTGTTTGCACGTCCGTCGATGACTACAGGCTGAGTCGGGTCATCATCTCTGTAGTAGATTACGTCAGGACCGTATTCCTCAGGGCTCTTAGGGATAGCTGCGAGAACGGCTGCCTCAGGGATAGTGAGGTTCTCGACGCTCTTTCCGAAGTATTCCAGCGAAGCCATCTGTATACCGTTTACAGCACCGCCGAAACCGATATAGTTAAGGTATTCCTCAAGTATCTCGTCCTTTGAGTAGGATTTTTCAAGCTGCATAGCAGCGAATATCTCACGTATTTTACGCTGTGGGGTATGGTCCTTATCACCTGACAGGTTTTTGATAAGCTGCTGAGTGATAGTCGAACCACCCTGTTCTGTATCGTAGAAGTGGAGGAAGAAGTTGAGGAAAGCGGAGAATGTACGCTTGTAGTCAACACCGTCATGTACATAGAAACGCTCGTCCTCAGTGTAAACGAAAGCATTTCTTACGTGCTGTGGTATTCTATCGATAGAAACAGGGATACGCTGGAAGTCGCTCTTTACAGTATGGATAACTGCCTGTTCGACTTCACCGTTTTCATTGGTCTTGTTGCCGTAGAAATAGGTGTTGCTTCCCGATTCAAGCTGCTGGAGAGTAACGTTGGTGGAGTCGTCCATAAAGTTGATCACGTAGGCAGCCATAGCCGTACTTACGATAGTACCCGTAATGATTATGACCAGCAGCAGCGACAGGAGAGTAGTCGCGATAACAGCCATAAGCTTTTTGAAAATGAGAAAAGCTTTACTGTGTTTTTTCTTTTTCTTGTGCGGCGGAGTTTTGCGTGCTTCATTCACAGCTGTACTGTGCTGCGGAGAAGCGTTCAGGTTTTTATCTTTCATTTTGTCAGAATGACCGTCTTAAAGCGGCGGCAGCTCCTTTCAGAAAATTTATTTTACTTAGTTCTGCGTATAAATATACATTTTATATTATAGCACGTTCGGTGCGAAATGTTAAGGGCTTTCCGAAAAAATCGGCATTTTGTATAATATAGAAAAATCGGACCATAATATTTAAGGATAATTCGGCAAGGGAGGAATATTATGACCTATAGAAGTGCAAAAAAAGTGTATTTTATGGTGGTTTCGGCAGTTACTGTCTCAGCATTTATGATCATCTGTACTCTCGGACAGGCAGTCCGCAGAAAAAAGGTGGAGACCCGTCTTGCGGCAGCTGCGATAGAGCAGGAAGCACCCGAATATACAGTCCGCGAATACGGCGGACGAGCAGTGGTGTTCCGCAGTGATTCGGAAGAGCCATATATGTTCATAGATGTTGATATGCTGCTTCTTTCGGATATGGACAGACAGCAGCTGAGCAGTGGGATATACTTTGATAATGAAAATGAGCTGAGACAATTCATCGAGGATATATCATCATGATCTTTTAGGCGGCTTGCGATGCTTTTTCTTTTTTCGTACAGAAAAGCCAAAGTCGCCCAGCTTTCTGCCGATAGCGAAGTATTCGCCGTGAGCGAAAGCCATGAGACCGCACTGCTGTAAATTCAGTTTGCCCTTGCTGTCGATATATTTTTCGTCGGCATCTATACCCACTATCTCTGCGAGGAACATGGTGTGCGAGCCGAGGAGTTTTGACTCTGTGACCTTACATTCAAGGCTTAGGGGACATTCTTCTATAAGCGGAGCAGATACCTTCTGAGCAGGAACAGTGTGAAAACCGCAGGCTTCAAGCTTATCCATATCTTTTCCGCTTTTTACGCCGCAGAGATCGGTCTCACGGCACATAGCCGAGGTAGTGAGATTGATAACGAATTCGCCTGTTTCCTTGATGATGTCATGGGAATAGCGCTCTGGGCGCACGGATATATAAGTCATAGGCGGTCTTGTACATACTATACCGGTCCAGCCTATGGTGAGTACATTAGCTTTTTCCATAGTACCGCATGTGACAAGCGCCGCAGGTACGGGAGCGAGGAGGGTACTGCCCTTCCAGAATTGTTTAGCCATTTTTTCTCCTTTGGTGATCCTTGTTTTTAACAGGTGATGATTTGCTGTCGCTCAGCAGGTATTTGTAATCCCTGAGGTTATATTTTCCCTTTTCCTCGGTGACAGTGCCGTAGTGTACCGCATCTGTGGGGCAGTTTCCGATACAAGCCATGCAGTGGGTGCAGGTGTCGCCCCAGACAGGTCTTTTGTCCTTGATAATGATATTGTTCAGCGGACAGACTCTTGCACATTTTCCGCAGCCGATACAGCTGTCGGTTGCAAAGAATTCCTTTGCTTTCAGCTTATATTTTGACCATACAGGATTGAAGGGGAGAGTAATTATTTTTTCAAAAAGGAAGATGTATCGTGAATGAAGCTTATCACCGTTTTTTACCTTATCTGCGATCTCGTCAAGCTTTGCACAGGCATTTACAAGGCGTTCTTTGATTTCGTCCTTAGACTGTACAGGGTAGTGGCTTACGAAGTAATTTCTCGGCATTACGATCTCACTGCAGCCTTTGAAGTTCAGTTTTTTGTGTCTTGCGGCTTTTTTTGCAAGATATGCCGATATACCGCTGTAGCCTGCACTGTTTACGATAAAATACACATCTTTGCAGCCTGTAAGCGGAACTTTTCTGATATAGCTCATGAAAAAACGAGGCATCTCACATACATACACGGGCGCGCATATGACAAATGGCTTGTCGGAATGTATCTCGGAAAGATCCTTGTTCTTGATCCTCTCAATGAGGTTGAGACTATCATCGCCAAGCTTTTTTGCAAGCTCTGTGGCGAGAAATTCGGTATTGCCTGTTGCCGAAAAATATAATATCATAACAGCTCTCCCTAAAATAATAGTGCCTATATATTATATCATTAAAGGCGGAGACTTGCAACTTTTTTCCGGAATTTTCAGAAAAACATTAGCAGGGGAGCGATTGCGACAAAATTCTGCACTGCCAAGTGGTATAATGGGGCATGAAAAGGCTGCAAAAGGCAGTGAGAAGGAGGCATAGCATTGAAAATCGACATAAAAAGTGAGAATGGAGCAGCAATTGCCACCCTTAAAGGTGAAATTGACCATCATAATGCAAAGGAGCTTCGTACAGAGCTTGACCGTTTCATAGTAAGCGCACAGCCCCGTGAGCTGACTATAGATTTCGGCGGCATAACCTTTATGGACAGCTCGGGCATAGGACTCATTATGGGCAGGAGCAAGCTGATGAAGCAGTGCGGCGGAAGCCTTGAGGTGAGAAATCCTCAGCCTTACATACGCCGTGTGCTGAAGCTTGCAGGCATTGAAAGGATAGTAAAAATAAGATAAAGGAGCAGGAAAATGGAAATACTCAATGAGATAAAATTCACCATGCCGTCGCTGTCGGTAAATGAGGGAGCGGCAAGAGCAGTTGTGTCATCGTTTCTGATACAGGCAGACCCTACTGTGGAGGAGCTTTCCGATATCCGCACAGCCGTATCCGAGGCTGTTACAAATGCAGTAGTTCACGGCTACAGACATAAAAAAGGAAATATCGAGCTTACGGTAAGGCTTCTGCCCGACAGGGTCATATACATACGTGTCAAGGACAAAGGCTGCGGAATAGCCGATGTTGAGAAGGCAATGGAGCCGCTTTTTACTACAGCTCCTGAAGAAGAAAGGTCGGGACTGGGATTTTCTGTCATGCAGTCATTCATGGACAAGGTCAGGGTGAAAAGCGCTCCCGACAAGGGTACGACTGTCACAATGCGAAAGAGGCTCTCTGCGCATGGAGACTGATGTAAAAAAGCCCCTTGCTGAGGAAAATCTCGGACTTGTCCATCTCTGTGCAAATCGTTTTCGCGGACGTGGCATAGAGTACGACGACCTGTATTCCGCAGGCTGTATCGGACTTCTCAAAGCTGTGAAAGCTTTTGACAGCGGACGTGGAGTAAAGTTCTCCACATATGCTGTGCCCGTCATACTTGGCGAAATAAAACGGCTTTTCCGTGATGGCGGAGCTATACGGGTAAGCCGCGGACTAAAGGAGCTTTCTATGCGTCTGCAAAGGCTGTGTGATGAGTTCAGACAGCGTGAGATGAGAGAGCCTACTGTATCCGAATTGGCGATACTTTCGGGGGAGAGCGAGAGCAATGTTTCCGAGGCGCTGTGCGTAAGTCAGCCCCTTGTGTCACTTACAGCTTCCGACGATGATGAGGGACAGACAGATATCCCCACAGAATCCCCCGACGAGAGCATAACTGACCTGCTTGCCCTTCGTCAGATAATGGCAAGGCTTGATACAAATGACCGTGCATTGCTGGAGCTTCGCTATTTCAAGGGACTTACACAGACAAAGACCGCAAAGGCTCTCGGCATGACTCAGGTGCAGGTGTCGAGGCGCGAAAAAAAGCTCCTCGCCCGAATGAGAGAGGAGCTTCTGAGCTGACCATTGATAGGCTGTGCCGAAAGACAATATATCAAGTGTTGCGGCATAGCTGAAAGCAGTTGCTGAATATTGCTGAAATATGCAAAATATCGTTGACATTTCGGGAAAAATGCGTTATAATGATGTTAACAATTTCGTAAAATTGCTGAAAATTTATATTGAGAGGGGTCTTAATATGGCAAAGACATTTTTTAAGAAGCTGATAGCAGTTTCAGCAGCTGCAGCGGCACTCATGCCTGCTTTCGGTCAGCTTCCAAACAAGACAGCTGTGGCAGCTCCTGACGAGTACCACGATGACTGGCTCCATGTCAACGATAAAGCACAGATCGTTGATATGAACGGAAATGAGGTATGGCTCACAGGCGTAAACTGGTTCGGCTACAACGTAGGAAGCCAGATCTTCGACGGCGCATGGTCGGCAAATGTACATCACTGTCTCGACCTTATCGCAGATCACGGCTTCAATCTTCTCCGTGTACCTATGTCCACAGAGATACTTCTCCAGTGGAAGGCTAAGAAGCCCGATCCGATCATCAAGCTCAACGAGTACGAAAATCCTGAGCTTACTGTAGAGGGCGTTGAGGGCGGTACTCCTATGTACAGCTTTGATATCTGGAATAAGGTAGTTGAATGGTGCAGAGAGGACGGCATCAAGATAATGATGGACGTTCACTGTGCTACTACTAATGCCGCAGGTCATAACTATGCACTCTGGTATGACAGCAATTTCAGCGAAAAGGACTGGCTGGACGCACTGTCATGGTTTGCTGATTACTATAAGGACGATGATACTGTTATCGCTATTGACCTTAAAAACGAGCCTCACGGCAAGAAGGACGACGGTATATTTGCTAAGTGGGACGGCTCTACCGACGCTAATAACTGGCGTTATGCCGCAGAAAAGGGTGCAAAGGCTTGTCTTGACAAGAATCCTAATCTCCTTATCATGGTAGAGGGCATCGAGGTATATCCGAAGACTGAAAAGGGCTACGACTGGAATTCACCGTCGACTGACTACGCTCACTACGGCGAGTCTGAGTATCAGCCATATTACGGCGCATGGTGGGGAGCTAATTTCCGCGGCGTAAGAGATTTCCCTGTAAACCTCGGCGAGCATCAGAGCCAGCTGGTATACTCTCCTCATGATTACGGTCCTGAGGTATATAATCAGGAATGGTTCTATCTCAAAGACTCAAGCAAAACATTCTCAAGAGAGACTCTCCTTGACGATTACTGGAGAGATACTTGGGCATACCTCGTTGAAGAAAATATCGCACCTCTGCTCATGGGCGAGTGGGGCGGCTGGGTCGACAAGGAGCACGACAAGACAGGTGAAAACGTTCACTGGATGCAGGAGCTCCGCGACTACATGATCGACAAGCGTATCCACCACACATTCTGGTGCTTCAATGAGAACTCATCGGATACAGGCGGACTTGTTTACGATAACTTCCAGAAGTGGGACGATGTAAAGTATGACTTCATCAAGTCGGCTCTCTGGCAGACAGACAGCGGCAAGTTCATCAGCCTTGACCACAAGATACCGCTGGGAACAGCAGGAAACGGTATCTCACTCAGCGATTTCGTTTCATCAGGTGAGGGAAGCAACATGGCAGGAGGCAAGTCATCAGGTCCTTCTGTTCCAAAGACAACTACTTCCACAACAAAGCCTGCTGAAACTACAACAACTACTACTTCTGCAACAACTACAACAAAGCATGAGACTACTACTACGACAACTACCGCAACAACTACAGCTCCTAAGCAGGAAACAACAACTACAACAGTTCCTGTAAAATCGGCAGATATCACGCTTGGTGACGCTAACTGCGACGGTACAGTAGATATGTCGGACGTTGTTCTTGTAATGCAGAGCCTTGCAAATCCTGATAAGTACGGACTTACAGGTTCAGACAAGAACCACATTACTAACAGCGGCTGGAATAATGCCGATATCCCGCTTACAAGCAAGGGTGTTACCACAGACGATGCTCTGGCTATCCAGGAGTACCTCCTCGGCAAGCGTAAGCTTGAAGCCTGATCCTGTTAAGTCTGTGATCTAAAATAGTTTTATACAGTCAGCCATATGCATAAAATCTCCTATTCAGATCTGTGCGTATGGCTGACTTTTATTGTGTAATACAAAACATTATCACGATAATATCGATTAACAAAAATATCTAAACATATTCTTTTTAGTTGATAAGGGTTCAAATACTATCAGAGCGGTTAAAGTGATTCGGAATTTAATTTACGGCAATTAAAGATCGGACTTAGTGTTCGCTCTTTTGATATTTAGCTCCCCCCAGACCAGACAGGGGGCGCCAAAACTGACTTTACAATTCGGGAAATATCTGTTATAATTGTAAAAAACTTATTGAAAGGCGATACTATGAAAAAAATACTATTATTTGCTGTACTGTGTGCAGCAGCTCTTACTGCCTGCAACAAAAATAAAACTGACATCGATCACGAAACAGTAACTGCAACTGAGGCAGCGACCATAGTAACTATAGAACCCGAGACTACAGCTACATCTTCAACAACAGTCACAACAACTGCAACCACCACAGTTACAACGACAGAGACTGTAAATACGGCTGATGAAGACGGCGAGCCAACGGTCATACGAATTGAAAAGCTTCCGGAAGATATATTTGAGGAGTATGAATTCAACACTTTCAGGTATTACAACGGACGTACCTATGACGACCTTACTGAGGAGGAAAAGGAAAATCCTGCTTCGTTCCCACTTTACAGCACTCTTGATGGCGAGCTGACAGATGAACACAAGCAAATGCTTTATGATTATTTTACAAGTCATGAGTTTGAAGAAGTCGATCATACTTATACGTACTATCTCTGGGACTGCGGCTTGCCTCATGACAAGTCGGCTGCAAAAAATCTTATATGGCTCATCATGGCATATAACAAAGAATGGCTCGAACCACATATGAACGGAAATTATGAATTCATCTTTTCTGCTGACAGAAAATACTTTGCTTTGAGAGAAGGATTAAGCGGAGGCTTTAATACATACAAAATAGCTGATCCCGAAGAACTGGATTTTCTTTATGACCTTGTACCTCAGTAATGAATATCTTTCCCTGCCTGAGTGGCGGGGAATTTCATTTTTATAATGAAAAAAGCTCTTTACAAAATAAGGTGTTTCTGATATAATTATACTGAGTAAATATGTTTGAAAAGAGGTAAAACATTGGCTAACGATAAGATCAGAAATTTCTGTATTATAGCGCATATAGATCACGGTAAGTCCACACTTGCCGACCGTATTCTCGAAAAGACCGAGACTGTTGCTATCCGCGACATGGAGGACCAGCTTCTCGACAATATGGACATCGAGCGTGAGCGCGGTATTACTATAAAAGCCCGTGCTGTTCGTCTGAAGTACACGGCACAGGACGGCGAGGACTATATCTTCAATCTCATTGACACTCCCGGTCACGTTGACTTCAACTATGAGGTATCACGTTCACTTGCCGCCTGCGAGGGTGCTATACTCGTTGTTGACGCTTCACAGGGTATAGAAGCGCAGACACTGGCAAATACTTATCTTGCTATCGAGCATGACCTCGAAGTTGTTCCCGTTGTCAACAAGATAGACCTGCCGTCAGCCGACCCTGATAGAGTCTGCAATGAGGTGGAGAACGTCATAGGCATACCTGCTATGGATGCTCCGCGTATTTCAGCAAAAATGGGTACAAATATCGAGGAAGTCCTCGAAAGGATAGTTACCGATATCCCTGCACCGAAGGGTGATACTGAAAAGCCGCTGAAAGCGCTTATTTTCGACAGCTATTACGACTCATACAAGGGCGTTATCATCTATGTACGCGTAAAAGAGGGAAGAGTCAAGGTGGGCGATAATATCCGCCTTATGGCTACAGGTGCTGTTTTCAACGTCGTTGAAGCAGGCTTCATGGACGCTTCCAACCTTGTGAACAGCGGAAGCCTTGAAGCAGGTGAAGTTGGCTATATTGCGGCTTCTATCAAGAGCATCGGCGATACACAGGTGGGTGATACCGTAACTAATGACGAAAACCCATGTGATGAGCCACTTCCGGGATACCGCAAGGTAAATCCGATGGTATTCTCGGGTATTTATCCTGCTGACGGAGCAAAATACGGTGACCTACGTGAAGCGCTCGAAAAGCTCCAGCTCAATGATGCTTCGCTTTCATTCGAGCCTGAGACATCTATTGCCCTCGGATTTGGCTTCAGATGCGGATTTCTCGGACTTCTCCACATGGAGATAATACAGGAGCGCCTTGAAAGAGAGTATAACTTAGACCTTATCACAACTGCGCCATCGGTTATTTACAAGGTAACTCTTACCAACGGCGAAGTGCAGTATATCGACAATCCTACCAATTATCCCGACCCTGCCCTCATACAGGTGGCAGAAGAGCCTATGGTAAAGGCGAGCATACTTGCTCCGTCTGACTATGTCGGCAATATCATGGAGCTTTGTCAGGACAGACGCGGCGTTTTCAAGGATATGAAGTATCTCGATGATACCCGTGTAGAGCTTCACTATGAACTGCCGCTGAACGAGATAGTTTACGATTTCTTTGACGTACTGAAATCACGTACAAAGGGATATGCTTCATTTGACTATGAGATGATGGGATATGTTCCGAGCAAGCTCGTTAAGCTGGATATTCTCCTTAACGGCGATATAGTGGACGCTCTCAGCTTTATCATACACACAGACAAGGCTTATTCAAGAGCACGTAAGATAGCCGAAAAGCTTAAAGAAAACATTCCGCGACAGATGTTTGAGGTACCTATTCAGGCGGCTATCGGCGGAAAGATAATTGCTCGTGAGACCGTTAAGGCAATGCGTAAGGACGTTCTTGCAAAGTGCTACGGCGGTGATATCACACGTAAGAAGAAACTGCTTGAAAAGCAGAAGGAAGGTAAGAAGCGTATGCGCCAGCTGGGAACAGTAGAAGTTCCGCAGGAGGCATTCATGAGCGTTCTGAAGCTTGACAGCTGAGAACGGGAGGCTATTATGATAAACTATATCATTATCGTACTGCTTGTGGCTGTGTTTGCCGTAAGTCTGATAACGGTCATTACCGAATACTTCATACCAAAGAATACAGGAGCAGGAAGGGTGCTTCGTGCAGTAAGGATAAGACTCCGTGAGAAGTCGCGTACAAGCTTCTGTGTTACTGCAATAGTCGTCATGGTCATCGCTCTTGTATCAGGAGATGAGGAAAAGCCCAAGATGTTTGCGGCTCTGGGAATAATGCTCCTCACACTTATGGTGCTTCACCCTGAGGATTTTCTGAGCCTGTTCCGTCAGCGCAGAAAGGCTTCAAAAAAGCAGAGACTTGGACTTACTCCAAAGCTTGCAGGAGAAGTTCCGCTTGCAAAGCCGGCAAAGGAGCTTGAACCTGTCGAAACCGATATCGTATCCGAGGAAGGAAAGGAAGAATAATGAGTATATATACTTGCCCACACTGCGGCGAAAAGACCTTTACACCTATAAGAAAGGCAATGGCAGGCAATATGAAGGCAAAGGGCAAGCCTTGTCCTAAGTGCGGACAGCTCTGTGTAAACGGAAAGAGCGCAACCATATTTGATGCTTTATATTGTCTTGTAGCATTTGTATTTGTTATAGTTGTGTACTTTAGCGGAACAAAGAATGAATGGTGGTTTACCCACGAAGTACCGATAGTTATTGCACTTATCGCGTCGATGTTCGTGATACCGAGAATAGTTCACGCATTCTGCTTCAAGCTTGAACAGTCTATCCGACTTGATGCGTATAAATGAGCAGTCTTGGCGTATATATCCATGTACCCTTCTGCGGAAAGAAGTGTGCATACTGTGATTTTTACTCGGTAGGCTGGACAAAGAAGCAGGCTCAGGACTACACTGAGGCTGTACTGCGGAATATCCGACATTACGGCGACTGCGGAACTAATGTGGATACGCTGTATTTCGGCGGCGGTACACCTTCATTGCTGACAGCTGAACAGCTTGAAAGCATAATTGATGAGATAGGAAGGTGCTTTTCACTTGAAAGCACTGCGGAGATAACTCTGGAAGCAAATCCATGTACCCTTACAGCCGATAAGCTGAAAGATCTTCGCAGGATAGGTATAAACCGCCTGTCGATAGGAGTTCAGTCCATGATAGACGATGAGCTGAAAACTCTCGGACGAGTTCACAGTGCAGAGCGTGCGGAAAGAGCTGTGCTTGATGCGGCAGAGGCAGGCTTTGAAAATATTTCATGCGACCTTATGACGGCTCTCCCTGACCAGAAAAGGGAGAGCCTTGAATATTCCGTAGAAAAGCTGACAGCACTGCCCATACAGCATATTTCAGCCTATATACTAAAGACAGAAAGTGGTACAGAATTTGACTGTGACGAGATACGCAGGCGGCTTCCTGATGACGACAGCGCCGCGGAGCTTTATCTTGAAATGGTAAAGCTTCTGGAGGAGCGCGGATTTATGCAGTATGAGGTGTCAAACTTTGCAAAGTGCGGATATGAGAGCCGTCATAACAGTCGCTACTGGAAGTGTCTTGACTATCTCGGCATTGGTCCTGCGGCACATTCCTGCTATAAAGGGAAGCGTTTCGCCGTAGAGCGTGATATTGCGGACTTCATAGCAAGTGAAGTCCAGAATGTAACTGTTACGGACGAAGACCCATGCGGTTTTGAGGAGTTCGCAATGCTTCGTCTGCGTCTAAAAGAGGGACTCAGACTCAGCGATGTTTCGGAGCATCGCAATGATATAGAAATGAAAATGCCGCCCCTTATAAGGGACGGCTATGCAGAGACTGACGGCGAGAGGATATGGCTGACCGCCAAAGGCTTCCTCATGTCCAATTCCGTTATCGAATATCTTATTTTCTGATTTTTAGGTGGTGGATAAAATGGCAGATGTGACCGAATATAAATGTCCGTCCTGCGGAGCACCGATGCGTTTTGATATAGATCATCAGAGCATGGTATGCCGTTTCTGTTCAAAAAAATACGACCTTGAATATGTTCGTTCCCATTTCAATGAAATAGCCGATGACAAGCTCTCGGATTTCGACTGGGTGGACAGAACAAAATACGTCTGGGAGCCTTACGAGCAGGAGAAGCTTGAGGAATTTGAGTGTTCTTCATGCGGCGGAAAAATAGTAACAAAGTCATTTTATGCGTCTGCCGGATGTCCATACTGCAAGCACTATGTGATAATCCCCTCTGATCTTGACGGCGATATCCGTCCCGATAAGGTGATACCTTTCAAAGTAACATCAGCGGAGTTCTGGGATAAGTATACCGAATACCTGTCTGAGTTCAGAAGAGTACCGAAGGAGTTCCACAGCAAGTCCGCCAAAAATGATATTATCGGTTACTACATACCCGTATGGCGATACAGCTGTAAATACGAGCCCGAGGAAAGCTACAGCGTTATCGTAAATGATTATCCCATACTTGCCAATGATGCAGACGTGAAAGAAGATGTTTTCTACACACTGCTGCCCTATGACTACAGCGAAGCAGAGGAGTTCAGC
>SFFP01000278.1 GCA_004556875.1 Ruminococcus flavefaciens | reverse complement strand
ATTATTTGGAGTTAGGGTCAAGACTTGCTACTTTTTTGAGGAGATACTCCTGTATGCGGAGTGCGTCATTTGATGTAACGCCCTTGCTTGTCTTATCAACATCTGCCTGATCTGAACCTATCTGAGTGATATGGTTCTTATCAGTACCTTTAAGTCCGTACTTATCAGGGTTTGCAAGTGACTGCATTACAAGAACAACGTCGCTCATATCGACTGTCTCATCGCAGTTAGCGTCGCCCCAGTTGTATTCCTTAGCACCGCCCATAAGGTATTCTACCTCACAGTCGCCTATCTTGTAAGGATGGTCGATACCCTTTTCAGCAGCAGCGTCCCATGTATTTGACCACCATACCTGTACTTCACAGTTTTTGATAGAAGCAGGCATTTCCGAGATATCAACAACTAATTCAAGCTTTCCGTCCTTGTCGGCATTGCCGCTCCACTCGATGCTCTTCCAGTCGTCAGCATTTGTACCGAAGCCGATACCGCCGCCGATAGAAGCACCGGGTGCACCTGTGATATTGATCTTCATATTCTTGCCGACTGCATTCTCAGGCTCTTCGGGAACAATTACGCTCTTCTTCTGGATAGCGAACTTGTAAGCAGCCGTTGTAGTTGTTACGTTAGGATCGGAAGTAGTCGTAGTTGTGGTCGTTGTCTTTGAAGGATCAGGAGGAGTAATTCCCTCTCTGTTGTAAAGGTTCTCAGGAAGCTCGTCAAGAGTTATACAGTAATCGCTCTGATACATAGCGATAGTGTCTTCCTTTGTATTGAATACAGGGTCTGACAGGAAGTTGATATCTGCGCTTCCGCCGTCATACCATGTACAGAAGTACAGCCAGCCTGCCTTTTCAGATGTCAGGTTCTCTACTGTTGAGAAGCAGTCGTTCTCAGCCATAGCAACCATCTTCTGACCCTTGTATTTGTCTATAAGTCCGTAGAATGTAGAGCCTATTGCACTGTCATTGTGCTTGAGGGAAGGCTGCCAGTTATTCTCTTCAAGGTACTGAGTACAGTTATACTTATCATAGCCGATTATGTCAACATATGCGTCACCGGGATACCAGTTTTCAGATGTTGAGAAGTTATAGCTGTTCCATTCCCAGATAAGGTTATGGCACTTCAGATCGCTTGTAAGAGTGGTGTATGTGTAGATCCAGAGCTTCTTGTAAGCCTCTGAGCCTTCTCTGCCCCACCAGAACCATGAACCGTTTTCTCCGCCGCCGCCTTCTGCTTCGTGGAGAGGTCTCCAGATAACAGGGATACCCTCTGCTTCGAGCTTGTTGAACTCAGCTGCAAGAGTTTTCAGAGCTGAGAGATAATACTCATTCTCCTTTGTGCCGGGAGTTGCAGCCTTTGACGGTGAAAAATCAGTGTCCTTAGCAGTGTAAGTAGTATTTGACCAGTCCATCTTTGTGCCGATAGTATAGTTTTCAAAATCCTTAGGCACATTGAGGTGGAATGAAGCGGTAGCAATACCGTTCTTATTCTTTACCCAGTCGATAATTCTCTTTGTTGAGCCGTCATCGCTGCCATAGAGAGGACAGCAGAAATTACCGTAATCAAAGCCTCTGATAGCAGGATAGTGACCTGTCAGATCCTTGAGATACTCAAATTCTGTCTCAAGACCGTGAGGACCGCCGCTGTAGATCTCCTGCTGACCTGAGATTATGTTCTTGCCGTAAACGTCTGCAAGATAAGCCATAAGGCTCTGTGTCTCAACAGTAGCAAGCTGATCGCATGGAGTTGTCTGCTTTGCCTCGATCTTTGTTGCGCCCATAGACTCAACTTCAAGGTAATCGAACTGTGACCAGCCCCATGACTTCTCGATAAGCACAGTATTCTCACCTGCTTTCAGCATGATAGCAGGAAGAGCTATCTCATGATATTCTGTTCCCTCAGGGATACCGAGTGCACCCTGAGATACACCATTGATGCTTAAATTCTGCTGCTTGTCAGAGCCAATTCCGAAAGCGTGGAATATGAGCTTATAAGGACCTGCCTCGTCAACTGTTACTGTGAGTGCAATGCTTCCGCTCTCAGTCATTTTCAGTGCGTGACCGCCGCTTGCGTTTGCTTCGTCTTCTACAGTTACTGCACCTGTTACCTTTGCGTCCTCGAACTCAAATTTCAGAGGTGCATCGGCTGCGATAACCGTTGGTATGCTGTAAACAGCGCCGTTGAGCATAAGAGCTGCTGACATTACAGCTGCTCCTGCCTTTTTCAGTATTTTTGAACCCATGTTTAATATCCTCCCATTAAATAAAAATATCCGCACTTTAATTAATGTCCGCTCAACAACTTAAAATCAACTAAATCCATCTTGTTTTAGCTGATTTTAAGTTGTCAAAGTGCAAGAAAAATTATTATATAGAAGCTTTTCTTGCACTTTGTTTTGCCCGAAAGGGCAAAATGAGCTTGACATAAAGAAATGCGACGCGCAAATTCCATATTTTATAAAGAATTTGCGCTCCCCGAACAAAGTTCGGGGCAATAACCGCCTAATGGCGGTTATTGAGTACACATTAATTATAGTGATAATTTCAGTTAAAATCAATAAGTCAGCACAAAAGTTTTTATAGAATTAACAATTTTCGTATACACGCACAATGGGATTAAAGGCATTTTAGCTATTCTTTCAAAAACACGGCTTAATTTAACTTAAATTATCATTAGTTAATAGCATTATTTATCTCTTGCAGAACGAAGCTTTTATGTTGACATTTTGGCTAAAAAGGTGTATAATTAGATCGGAAGAGCA
>SFFP01000277.1 GCA_004556875.1 Ruminococcus flavefaciens | reverse complement strand
CTCAGTTCAACAACGACGGACACAACAACTACACACCTCTTGACCATCCAAACATCGATACAGGTATGGGACTTGAACGTCTTGCCTGTGTAATGCAGGGCGTTGACAACCTGTTCTTGGTTGACACAGTTCAGAACATTATGAAGCACATCTCCGAGCTTACAGGCATTAAGTACGGCGAGAGCGAAAAGAGCGATATTTCACTTCGTGTTATTACAGACCACATCAGAAGCACAACCTTTATGATTGGCGACGGCGTTATGCCATCAAACGAGGGTAAGGGCTATGTTCTCAGAAGACTTTTGAGAAGAGCTGCACGTCACGGCAGACTTTTGGGCATGAAAGAGCCTTTCCTCTACAAGGTTTGCGAAACTGTTATTAAGGAAAACGAAAGCGCATATCCTGAGCTTAGAGAAAAGCAGGAGTTCGTCACAAAGCTTATTAAGGTTGAGGAGGAAAACTTCCTTAACACTGTTGAGCAGGGCATGAATATGCTCCAGGGCATTATCGACAGAGGCGATGTTGAGGTTCTCTCCGGTGAGGACAGCTTTAAGCTTCACGATACTTTCGGATTCCCGATTGACCTTACAAGAGAAATCCTTGAGGAAAAGGGTATCTCCGTTGATATAGACCGTTTCTATGAGCTTTTGGCAGAGCAGAAAAAGCGTTCCCGTGATATGAGAAAGAACGCAGGCGCAGACGCTTGGATAAGCGACAGCACAGACCTTACGGACGTTGCAAAAACTGAGTTTGTAGGCTACAGCGAAAATGAAACTCAGGCTGAAATTCTCGCTATTGTAAAGGACGGCGAGCGTGTAGAGGCTGTAGGCGAGGGCGAGAGCGCAATATTTGTTCTCAACAAAACTCCTTTCTACGGTGAAAGCGGCGGTCAGATTGGCGATACAGGCGTTATCTCCGGCGAGGGCTTTGAGATTGAAGTTACAAACACAACTAAGGACCAGGGCGGAATTTTCCTCCAGGCTGGTGTTGTAAAGTCAGGCAGCGTGGCTGTTGGCATGTCAGCTGACGCTAAAATTGACGCTGTGCGCCGTATGGATATTATGAGAAACCACACTGCAGCTCACTTGCTCCAGGCTGCTTTGAGAGAGGTTTTGGGAAATCACGTTGAGCAGGCAGGTCAGCTTGTTACAGACCATTCCGTAAGATTTGACTTTACACACTTCTCAGCTCCGACAGCTCAGGAACTTATGGCTGTAGAGGAGAGAGTTAACGAGGTTATCCTTGCAGGTATGCCTGTTGAGGTTATGGAAATGCCTATTGATGAGGCTAAGAAAATGGGCGCAATGGCTTTGTTCGGCGAAAAGTACGGCGATGTTGTAAGAGTTGTAAAGGCAGGAGATTTCTCCACAGAGCTTTGCGGCGGTACTCATGTTGACAACACAGCTAAAATCGGTTTGTTTAAAATCAGACAGGAAGGCTCTGTTGCAGCTGGTGTAAGACGTATAGAGGCAGTGACAGGCCACGGCGTTTTGAAGATGGTTGAAGACGCAATGAACATGATTGCACAGACAGCTATTACACTTAAAATCTCCAATCCGAGAGAGATTGTTGCAGGCGCAGAAAGAGTTGCCGGAGAGCTTAAAGAGCAGTCAAGAAAAATTCAGGAGCTCAGCGATAAAATTGCTGCAACTCAGATTGATTCCCTTATGGCTAACAGCCAGCTTGAAAAGGGCGTTAGAATTATCTGTGCAGCTATGACTGACGTTACAGGCGACATGATTAAGGAAATGTGCGGAAAAATTCTCGACGTTGCTCCAAAGGCTGTAATTGTTCTTGCAGGTATCAACGAGGGTAAAGTTACTTTCGGCTGCGCATGCGGCAAGGAAGCAAGAGAGAAGGGCGCAAATGCAGGCAAGATAGTTAAGGCGGTTGCTCAGATTGCAGGCGGTAACGGCGGCGGAAAGCCTGATCTCGCTATGGCAGGAGCTAAAGACCCAACAAAGGTTGACGAGGCTATTATGCAGGCTAAGGCAATTATTCTTGACATGATAAAGGAATAATTTTTAAGATATAATAAAACGTATTTACAAGAGAAATCCGAACCGTTTTTCGGTTTGGGTTTCTCTTTTGCTGTTTTAATGTGAAAAACATGTCGCATTATGTGAAAAGTTAATGAAATTTAGCGCAAAAGAGGATATTATCTTGATTTATTTTGATAAATCAGATAGAATTAAAAGGAACTATGGGATTACTAAAGTGTTTTTCCTTTGATAGGGAGGAATATCAATGAAATGCGCAAAAGGTGTATTGCCGGCAGCGGCAGTTCTTTTTTTTATTACCGTATTAACCCATTTTCCTGTAAGCGCAGAGACATATTTTGCAAGTGATGATTATAAATATACATACAGGTTTGACGGAACTATTGCCGTTGCAGGATATATGGGGACTTCTTCCGTTTTGGATATACCCAGTCAGATTTCAGATAGAGATGTGACCGAGATATCTTGGAGCGCTTTTTATGGTAACAAAAACATAACAGAGGTAAACTTTCCTGAAACTATAAAAACCATAAGCGACAGCGCTTTTTCAGGGTGTATAAATCTTAAAAAAATAATTATTCCGGCTTCGGTGACAAAAATCGGCGCAAATGCTTTTTACAGCTGTTCATCTGCCGAAACCATTGAAATTAAGGGACAGCCGGAAAGTATAGAAAAATATTCTTTTAACAGATGTTCTTCTGTTAAGGAAATTACTCTTCCGGAAACTGTTAAGTCAATAGGAGAGTATGCTTTTTACGGTTGTAAATC
>SFFP01000276.1 GCA_004556875.1 Ruminococcus flavefaciens | reverse complement strand
TGATGAGCTTCATTGACTCGCTTACTGCCTGACTTATACCTGCTGCGATAGACTTTGATGCAGGAACGAGAATATTGTATGCGTTTGCAAACTGTACGTTTTCATAGTAATCATCAGCAGTCTTTTCTGTAAGATCAACGATCTCAGCGACCTTTTCGCTGAGTGCCTTTATGTCGGCCTCTACCTTTTCGATGTTTGCCTTTGAGCTGTTCTTGTTGTTCTTGAGATCATCACGTCTTGACTCATAGAACTTGATATCCTGCTTTGTCTGTGCAAGGCTTGACTCTAAGCTTGTCTTCTGTCTGAAGAGTGAGTCATACTGATCTGAATGAACTGTAGATTCTGTATTTACATTTTCGCTGAAGTATGTGATATTATCCTTTACATACTGAGAAATAGAAGCGTCAATAGAAGCAACGCGCTCTGCATATTCGTCCTTGTCGCGGTTGAGGTTTTCTATTCTGTAATCATAGTAAGCAAGTGCAGCGTCCTTATCCTTTGTAACATTGTTTACAGAGATGTATGAAGAAATTCTGTCAAGGTCGATATTGCTTACTGTCTTTGCATATTCAGAGAGGTCTTTAAAAGTATATCCTGTAACGCTTGAACGGAATGTTGTGTTGTCGTCGTTTGAAAGCGAACCAAGATAGCTTCTTACAGTTCTGAGAGAGTTTCTGAAAACATCTACCTGCTGAGGATAATCATAGCTCTCATAGTTTACAGGCTTTACAGCTACGCCGAGAGGCTCGTTATAGCCATACTGCTCATAGAAGAATGTACGGTAGCATTCAAGGAGAGTATTGAGGAACTCAACACCTGTTTCTCTGTCAAAGTCGGCCTTGCCGAAATCAAACTTTACAGTAAACTGCGTAGGATACCATGTAACATCAAGCATAGCCTGTGCTGCTGAAAGATTACCGCTTGAAGCAGTCTCCATTATATTCTTATATGTAGTAAGTCTTTCGTATGCATCCTGTGGGATAATTGAATCAAAAGAGATATTTGCGCGTATATCCTCTACCTTGTCAAGATCCTGCCCCATTGAAGTAAGAGCCTTCTCAATAACAAGAGGATTTTTTATGGAGTTGATGTCGAATTTGCGACCTGCAGGGTCAAGTCCTTTTTCAATACCGCTGTAAGAGAAGCTTACAAGTGCCTTGGCAGGATTTTTTTTCGAGAATGTCTGTATTGCTGAGAATGCAAATGCGAGGATTCCTGCTATAATCGCAGCGACCAGCCATAAAGCAAGAAATCTCTTGAGCTGTTTGATTATAGAGGAGAAGGAAATGACAACTTCGTCCTTGTTATCATCCTGATTTTTGATCGTAACATTAAGATTACGCCCATTATTCTTAGCCATTTTAACCTCCGATTTATACCACAATTTTAAATTACGGCATAACACGCCGTAATATTAATTATAACACCAAAAAAGCTTTCAGTCAATAGCTTTATAAAATTTCAGTGTTTCGCTGAATTTGCACTTTTGCGCCGCCTTTGCTTTGGTATTTTCTATAACGGCAAAAGCGGTGCTTCCGGCAGACATACGCTGCAAGCACCGCTTTTTCGCTCTATACCTATTATAATATATCAGACTGTGTGTCCTTTTTTCTTTATAACATCAACGACTCTGTCAACACAGCTTCTGCATACAGACTCGTCCTGTGCCTCTACCATAACTCTTACGAGAGGCTCTGTACCGCTCTCACGGACAAGAATTCTTCCCGAATCACCAAGCTCTGCGGCAACCTTGTCAACCTCTGCGCGTACATCAGGATCAGCCTGTGCAGCAGCCTTGTCCTTGACCTTTACGTTTTCAAGAACCTGTGGATATACCGTAAACGGAGCAGCAAGCTCGCTGAGCTTCTTCTGGCGTGACATAATTACCTGCATTATCTTGAGGCTTGTAAGGATACCGTCACCTGTTGAAGCGTACTTCGAGAATATGATATGACCTGACTGCTCGCCGCCGAGACAGCAGTTGTTTTCCTTCATATATTCATATACATACTTGTCGCCTACAGCTGTCTTAGCGTATTCAACGCCTATCTCGTCAAATGCTCTGTAGAGTCCGAAGTTTGACATTACAGTAGTAACAACAGTGTTGTTGATGAGCTTTCCGCGCTCCTTCATGTATCTTCCGTAGATGTAAAGGATATGGTCGCCTGTAACTACATTTCCCTTTTCGTCAACGCAGAGACAGCGGTCAGCGTCACCGTCGTAGGCAAAGCCTGCGTCAAGACCCTTTTCAACTACGAATTTCTGTAAATTCTCAATATGTGTAGAGCCTGCGTTATTGTTGATATTTACGCCTGTAGGCTCTGCGTTTATAACATAAGTCTCAGCTCCGAGAGCATCAAATACGGATTTTGCAATGTTCCATGCCGCACCGTTTGCGCAGTCAAGACCTATCTTCATGCCTCTGAATGAATACATTCCCAGAGAGATAAGATAGCCGAGATAGCGGTTTCTTCCCGAAACATAGTCAACGCTCTTTCCTATCTTGTCACCGTGAGCAAAAGGAACTTCATCCCACTTCTGTCCGAAAGCATTGAGGTTTCCATCAAGATAAGCCTCAACAAGGTCGATGACCTCGTCTTCCATTTTTTCGCCCTGTCCGTTGATGAGCTTGATACCGTTATCATAGTAAGGGTTATGACTTGCAGATATCATGATACCGCAGTCAAAACTGTCAACTCTTGATATATATGCAACAGATGGTGTAGTTGTAACGTGGAGAAGATAAGCGTCTGCGCCCGAAGCAGTAAG
>SFFP01000275.1 GCA_004556875.1 Ruminococcus flavefaciens | reverse complement strand
CAAAAAATCTTTTCTATCCCCACGGTTTCCCTGCTGATACTCTTATTGAATGCGGCATTAAAGCTTTCTGGAACTTTACTCATTATGACCTCAAAGTAACACACAAAGGCATAGCGGTTGAAAACGTTCATCTTGGTGACAGTCTTACTACTTTGTCGTATGGCCTTAATTATCTCGATGAGAAAACAAAAATGTGATCTATCAATGGCGGCGGAAAAAATCCGCCGCTTATTTTATAGATGAATGTGAAAAAATTGTCAAAGATTTTAAAGCTTTATATAAAAATAAGAATTATCGTATGTTAATTTGGAATTGCTATTCGTTGCTGTTGCATAAAATAAAAGATGAGTTTTACTGCAAATATTCCAATTGAATAAAACTGCCTGCTGTCAAAGCAAATAATACAAATAGATGAAAAACACAGGTTTTTGACTTCAAGTAAGTCAAATGCAACAAAAATATCGAACTTTGTTCTTAATTATGTATAAACAATGAAACGGTAATATAAAAAACAATATATCACATGATAATAGCCTATAAAATGACTGCTTTTCGTTTGTTAATAATATATCAATATCAGAATAGCGATATTCTTAAACTGAATTTGAATTTATTGAAATATACTGGTATACTTATAATGTATTCAAATGAAATAAGGGGATAAGTGTCATTTTTTGACAGACCCTTATAATGGTTTTTTAGGAGTGGATATTAATGGATTATCGTATCGAACATGATTCCATGGGCGAAGTAAAAGTTCCCGCTGACAAGTACTGGGCTGCTCAGACAGAGCGCAGTCACGAGAACTTTCTCATTGGTGTCGGCATTGAGACAATGCCGCGTGAGATAACTCATGCCTTTGGAATTCTAAAAAAGGCGGCTGCAAAAGCTAATCATTCGGTTAAACCCGAAAGAATGACTGATGAAAAGCTTGCTGCGATCTCACAGGCTTGTGATGAGGTCATAAGCGGTGCGCTCAACGATCATTTTCCATTAGTTGTATGGCAGACAGGAAGCGGTACGCAGTCGAACATGAATGCGAATGAAGTCATCGCAAACCGCGGAAACGAAATCGCCGGTTCTAAGCTTCTTCACCCTAATGATGACATCAATATGAGTCAGTCGTCAAACGACACATTCCCGACAGCTATGCACATTGCAGCTGTTGTAGCTCTTGAAGATAAGGTCGTTCCTGCAATAGATGTGCTTGTTGAGACCTTCAAGCGCCTCGAAGCAGAGAATGAAGGTATCGTAAAGAGCGGACGAACACATCTTCAGGACGCAACTCCTATTAAATTCTCACAGGAGATTAGCGGCTGGAGAGCTTCTCTTGAAAAAGACCGCAGGATGATACTTACTGCGTGCGAAGAACTCAAGGAGCTTGCCCTCGGCGGAACAGCCGTTGGAACAGGTCTTAATGCTCCTGTCGGCTTTGCGGAAAAGGCAGCTGAAGCAATCAGCGAGCTTACAGGCAAGAAGTTTATAACTTCTCCGAATAAGTTCCATTCACTTACTTCTAAGGACGAGATCGTATTTGCTCATGGTGCTCTTAAAGCCCTTGCAGCTGATATGATGAAGATCGCCAACGATGTAAGATGGCTTGCTTCAGGTCCTCGTGACGGTCTTGGAGAGATATTTATCCCTGAGAATGAGCCCGGCTCTTCTATCATGCCCGGTAAAGTTAACCCTACACAGTGCGAACAGGTAACTATGGTAGCGGTTCAGGTAATGGGCAATGATGTTGCTGTTGGCATGGCTGCTTCGCAGGGTAACTTTGAGCTTAATGTGTTCATGCCTGTTTGTGCTTATAATTTCCTTCAGTCTGCAAGACTTCTTGCTGAGTCAATATTATCATTCAACAAGAACTGCGCTGTCGGAATAAGAGCAAACAAGGAGAAAATGCATCATAATCTGCATAACTCACTCATGCTGGTAACAGCTCTTAACCCTTATATCGGTTATGAGAATGCAGCTAAAACAGCCAAAAAGGCTTTCAAGGACAATATTTCTCTTAAAGAAGCCTGCGTTGAACTCGGTTTCCTTACTGCCGAGAAATTCGATGAGGTGTTCCATCCTGAGGAAATGGTCTGATATAACACGAAAGGAAGCGTACATATGGAAACTTTTACATATTACCCAGGCTGTACGCTGAGAACAAAGGCTAAGGACCTCGATATGTATGCGAGGTCTTCAGCCGAAGCTCTCGGTATCGCTCTTGAAGAGCCTGCGGACTGGCAGTGCTGCGGCGGAGCATATACTACAGCTAAGGATGAAATAGCTACTAAGCTTTCTGCGGTAAGAACTCTTAATGCTGCGAAAGAAAAAGACAGACCGCTTATCACAGTCTGTTCTGCCTGTCATAATGTAATAAAACAGACAAATTACGACATTGCAAATAACGAGGAAATGGCTTCTAAGGTAAACAACTACCTCAAGCTTGATGAACCGTACAACGGCGAGACAACAGTTTATCACTATCTTGAAATGCTCAGAGATGTTGTCGGATTTGATAACCTTGCACAGAAGGTTGTAAATCCTTTCAAGGGCAAGAAGATAGCTGCTTACTATGGATGTCTTTTGCTTCGTCCTTCAAAGGCACTCGCTATGGACGACCCCGAAAATCCTACTATCATGGAGAATTTCATTAAAGCTATCGGCGGTACTCCTGTTATATACGCACAGAGAAACGAATGCTGCGGCGGATATATAACCCTCGAGGATAAGGCTCAGGCTTCAAAGAGAAGCAAAGCTGTAATGGATTCCGCTCAGGAT
>SFFP01000274.1 GCA_004556875.1 Ruminococcus flavefaciens | reverse complement strand
CTTGAGAAAATGCCTTATCCTGTACAGATAATCGGTGCTATCGTTCTTCATCAGGGACGTATCGCTGAAATGAAGACAGGTGAAGGTAAAACTCTCGTTGCCTGTGTTGCTTCATACCTCAATGCACTTACAGGTCTCGGCGTTCACGTTGTTACCGTTAACGATTATCTTGCTAGGACTCAGGCTGAGGAAATGGGCAAGGTACTCCGCTGGCTGGGACTTACAGTAGGATGTATCCTTCACGGTCTTAACAACGAACAGCGCCGTGCCGCATATAACTGTGATGTTACATATGCTACGAACAACGAGCTCGGATTTGACTATCTCCGTGACAACATGGTAACTCATAAGGAAGATCGTGTTCAGCGTGCTCCTAACTTTGCTATCGTGGACGAGGTCGACTCTATCCTCATCGATGAGGCACGTACTCCTCTTATCATTTCAGGACGCGGCGATAAGTCTACAGAGCTCTATTCTATCGTTGACCGCTTTGCAAAGACACTTACTTCCACTACCGTCGTTGAAATGGATGACAAGGTAGATCAGGAATCTATAAATGATACTGCTGATTACATCATCGACGAAAAGGCTAAGACAGCTACTATCACACAGCGCGGTGTCAAGAAGGCTGAGCAGGCATTCAGAGTCGAGAACCTTATGGATTCAGAGAACATGACTCTTCTCCACCATATCAATCAGGCTATCAAGGCTAACGGCGTTATGAAGAACGATATCGATTACGTTGTCAAGGACGGCGAGATCATCATCGTTGACGAATTCACAGGCCGTCTTATGATGGGCCGTCGTTTCAATGACGGTCTCCACCAGGCTATCGAGGCTAAAGAAGGCGTTAAGATCAAGAGCGAGTCAAAGACCCTTGCTACTATCACTTTCCAGAATTTCTTCCGTCTTTACACAAAGCTGTCAGGTATGACAGGTACTGCTATGACAGAAGAGGACGAGTTCAAGGAGATCTACAAGCTCGACGTTATCGCTATACCTACAAACAAGCCTGTTATCCGTATTGACCACAACGATCAGGTCTATACAACAGAAAAGGGCAAGTATGCCGCTATCATCGATAAGATAATCGAGTGTTACGAGAAAGGACAGCCTATCCTCGTTGGTACGGTTTCTATCGAGAAATCAGAGCTTCTCTCTGCAATGCTCAAGAGAAAGGGCATAAAGCACGAGGTCCTCAACGCTAAGCAGCACGCAAAGGAAGCTGAGATCGTTGCTCAGGCAGGTAAGTACGGTGCAGTTACCATCGCTACAAACATGGCAGGACGTGGTACTGATATCATGCTCGGCGGTAATGCTGAATTCCTCGCAAGAGCAGACCTGAGAAAGCGTGAGATCCCAGAAGAGATCATCACAGAGGCTATCGGCTTTGCTGATACAGATAATCAGGAAGTTATGGAAGCAAGAAAGCTCTATCGTGAGCTTTATGATAAGTATAATGCAGAGGTAAAGGAGAAGGCTGTTGCTGTCAAGGAAGCAGGCGGTCTCTATATCCTCGGTACAGAAAGACACGAATCACGCCGTATCGACAATCAGCTCCGCGGACGTTCAGGCCGTCAGGGCGATGAGGGTGAGAGCTGCTTCTTCCTCTCAGTAGAGGACGACCTCATGCGTATCTTCGCAGGTGATCGTCTTGAGAATATGATGAAGACTCTCAACGTTGACGAAAATACTCCTATCGAGAGCAAGATGCTCACAAGGATCATCGAGTCTTCACAGAAGAAGGTCGAGGGTCAGAACTTCAGCGTAAGAAAGAACGTCCTCAACTACGACGACGTTATGAATACACAGCGTGAGATCATTTACAAGCAGAGAGCACAGGTTCTTGACGGTGAGGATCTCCACGAGAGCATTCTCAAGATGACAGAAGATCTCATCAAGTCAACTGTTGATACCTACCTCGTTGATGATGAGGTCAAGGACGACTGGAATCTTGTCGGCCTCAAGGATCACTTCCTCGGCTGGCTCATCGGTCCTGAGGATCTTACATTCGAGGACGACGAGCTTGAAGATGTATCTAAGGAAGACATCGTAAATGCACTCAGCACTAAGGCAGGAGAGATATATCAGGCTAAGGAAGCTGAGTACGGCGAAGAAGTAATGCGTGAGCTTGAGCGTGTTATCCTCCTCAAGGTAGTTGATACAAAGTGGATGGCTCACATCGATGATATGGAAGAACTCAAGAAGGGTATCAGTCTCCGTTCATACGGTCAGAAGAACCCTGTTATCGAGTATCGTTACGAAGGCTTTGAAATGTTTGATGCTATGGTAGATTCTATCCGTGAGGATACTATCCGTATGCTTCTTACAGTCAAGCTCCAGAAGAATGAAGCTCCTGAGCGTGAGCAGGTAGCTAAGCCTGACGCTCCCAACGCAGGCGCAGGTGACGGAAGCTTTTCAGACGAACCTGTTCGTTCAAAGAAAATAGGCGACAATGATCCATGCCCCTGTGGAAGCGGCAAAAAGTATAAAAAGTGCTGTAAGGCAAAGGATATGGCAAATAAGTAATACAGAGGGGCGGCCACTCCGCCCCTTTCGGTATTTCTTAGAAACGGAATATTCTGTACAGTTTGTTGCGAATAAAAGGTTATATGAGACCTGCAAATAAAAGTCAAGGGGGTAAAATGAAAGTTTCACATAACTTTCACAGAAGAAAAATAGGTACGACAATAAGACCGCGGAAGCGGTCTGAAAAAATGAAATGCAGTTGTATCCGACCGGCAACCTTGACAGAACATCATAACAATGCTCTGTTCGT
>SFFP01000273.1 GCA_004556875.1 Ruminococcus flavefaciens | reverse complement strand
CTGCAAAAAAGGGGGAGATTTTTTGTGCATATCTAATGAATGTGGTGAAAAAATGATACTGATTATTGACTTTTTGTCAATATTATGCTATAATAATAGAGAACCAAGAGGGTTCAGGGGATACGGATCGCTGTTAGATTCAATTAAGGAGAAAATTTAATGAATTACAAGATCAGAAGAGGCGTACTTAAAAGGTACAAGGATGAAAAAGGCGTTACTGAGATCTTCATTCCCGATACCGTAGGGATAATTGATGAGGGAGCGTTCTGCGGCTGCACAAATCTTGTGCGAATTCTTGTTCCTGATACTGTTCAGGTAATTTCAGACACAGCATTCAGCGGCTGTGAAAATCTCAGAAGCATTGCACTTCCCGAGAGCACTATGCATCTTGGCTGGTATGCATTCAGAGGCTGCCGAAATCTCAGTGACCTGACGATTCATTCATCGCTGGAATCAATAGGAAAGTTTGCTTTTGCAGGCTGTGACAATCTTTCATCTGTAAATGTTGTGCATGATGATAAGGTTTACAGATTTGGTCTCAAGGGTGAGCTTACCGACGACAGATGGCAGAAGATACGCCATACTTTAAACAGCTTAAATAAACCAATAGCTTCATAAAAAGAATACTTCATCACCCCCGTCCGCATTAGTGGGCGGGGTGTTTTTTGCACATTGCCTGCGTTCCCATGCTACGCGCAGGTTCCATACTTTCTGTACGAAAAAATCAGGGACCCCTGTCAGGAGTCCCTTTTCATTATGCTTTAAATTCAAATTTCGGCATGAGCCGGAGCTTGTGAAGATTAGCTCTGTGGAGTCTGTCAATCTTCTCCTTTATTGCAGGCTCTGAGCTTAGGTCATCGAGTCCGCGGATATATCTGTCAAGCATAGCGTATGTAAATCCGAGATTTTCCTCGTCTGTCTTGCCGCAGAGTCCGTCGATAGGAACTTTATGAACAAGCTCATCGGGAAGTCCGAGGACTTCGCCTATCTGTAAGACCTCTGTTACCGTAAGGTCTGAAAGGGGAGAGAAATCTCCTGCGGCATCGCCGAATTTTGTTGAATAGCCAACCCAGTCCTCAGACATATTGCAGGTATTTACGACTCTGCCGTTATGACAAGCTGCTACTGCATAGAGAGTTGTCATTCTGATACGTGCAGGAGTGTTTACTATAGCCTGATTTGAAGGCTCAACGTGCTTTTTCAGCTCGCTCATAAAGGAGCTTACTGTGTCACCGATGTTGATAGTGTAGCTCTTTATGCCAAGAGTATCAACGAGAAGACGGCTGTATGCTATATCAGCCTGTTCGCCCTGAGGCATGAGGACTCCGATAACTCTGTCCTTGCCAAGTGCCTTTACGCAGACAGCTGCGGCAACGGAACTGTCCTTACCGCCGGATATACCGATAACGGCGTTGGTCTGCGGAGTTGCTGTCTTTTCAAACAGGTCGCGTACCCACTGCACTACTTCATTGGTCACTTTTTCTGCATTAAAGCTGTAGCTCATTTTTATACCTCCAATTTTTTCTGAAGACTTTTATTTATGGGCGGCAAATTGCCGCCCTCGTATGTATTAGTCAGCCATTGCCTTCCTGATAGCGTCAAGAAGCTCGTCATATGTCTCAAAAGCAGGAAGCTCAGGGTGATCCTTCTTGATCTGCTCAGTGCTTCTGAAAAGGAAACCTGCCTTGCTTGCCTCTATCATGCCGAGGTCGTTGTAGCTGTCGCCGCTTGCGATAGTGTCATAGCCGATGGACTGGAGAGCCTTTACTGTTGTGAGCTTTGACTTTTCACAGCGCATCTTGAAGCCTGTTATCTCGCCGTTGTCAGCAACCTCAAGGCTGTTGCAGAAGATAGTAGGCCAGCCAAGCTTCTTCATAAGAGGAGCGGCAAACTGTGTGAATGTATCGCTGATGATGATTACCTGACCAAGCTCGCGGAGAGAGTCAAGAAACTCCCTTGCACCCGGCATCGGGTCTATCTTAGCGATAGTGTCCTGAATTTCCTTGAGTCCGAGACCGTGCTCCTTGAGAACACCAAGACGCCATTTCATAAGCTTATCGTAATCAGGCTCGTCACGGGTGGTCTTTTTGAGTTCGGGGATACCGCTTGCTTCTGCAAAAGCTATCCATATCTCGGGAACGAGAACACCTTCAAGGTCAAGACAAGTTATATACATAATAAATTCCTCCGTTGAATTAAAATCTTACTCTACTATTATACTACGTTTTACAGATTTTGTAAAGAAAAAAGGAGTATTTTTTGATAAGCGCCAATGTAAAAAAGTAATCCCCCTCAGAGCAGTAAGTTCCGAGGGGGATGATATTATGTGTTTCTGGTTTTAAGGAAATCTCTTAATGTACCGCTTCCGCCTGTAGAAGTGTAGGTATAATAGGAGAGGATACATGATGCGTCAACAGCATCGACAGAGCTGTTTCCGTCAACGTCCATTTTCTTTATATCGTCTTTGCTCAGCACATAGCCGTCATCTGTCTGTACTTTTGCGTAAGCCGAGAGAATAGCAGAAGCGTCTGTTGAGTCGAGCTTGAAGTCATCGTTTGTGTCACCGAGAAAGCTTATATACGGTTTTACATCAAAGCCGACTTTTTCGGAATAAATTGCAGGATCATAACCTGTAAATCCCGGAAGCACATCATCGGCAAACACGATAAGCTGAACAAGGTTATTTGTGGGCAGACTGCTTTTTGCAATTAAGAAGATACTGCCGCTGTATGTATCAATAGGAGAGCCCCATATAAGGCGGCTGTTTTCCTTCAGTTTTTTAACGGTT
>SFFP01000272.1 GCA_004556875.1 Ruminococcus flavefaciens | reverse complement strand
GTAATGGATTTTCCCCATGAATGGAATTTCTCTAAGGCTGGACTTATTGCAATATGTCCTGACGGAGAAACTGCTATCGACACCGCTCTTTCAGAACTGAAAGAATGGGGCTATTTGGAAATAAAAACGCTTATGCCGAATGAATCATCTACCGGCAGGATACAGCCGCTTTACAGTTTCTATGAGTATTCTGCAAGGGATACTTCTATCCCGCAGTATGATTATGAACTTGAAACATTCATGGTCGAGAATGCTGTGCTGAACCGTGTCAAGAAAACTGATAACTATACTATGATCAGCAGCAAGCTCCTGCGGAACAAGGAAATTCCGAATAAGCTCCTCGGCTTTCTTCTCAAAGTGCTTTCTCTGCCTGACTACTGGCATTTCTCCATGTCGGGACTGAAAGCGATATGCAAAGAGGGCAAGACAGCGGTTCATAACGCTGTGAACAAGCTCATTGATATGGGATACCTTGTTCGCACTCAGCTTCTCTCTAATGAGAGTATTCATAACTGCTTTGAGTATGTATACAGCTTTTTCGATGTTCCTGTCAGCAAGGAAGAAGCTGATGAGCTTGATGCAGAGACCAGACGTAAGGCGATCACGATCCGTGAAGGCGGACGGGCGAAAGCTGCTGTTTCTTCTTCAGGTGAAAAACAGAGGGTGGAAAACCCGTATCCGGACAATCCGCCTGCTGAAAGTCCGCTGTCTGAAAATCAGGGACAATATAATAACAACAATACAATACAGAAAAATCAATTACTGAGCGATAAATCCTCTATCATTCCTTCTGCGGGAATTTCACAAGTTTTCAACGGTGGAAATGTTGAAAAGAAGAATGAGGGATATAACGCAGAAGAAGTTGAGTATTACACGGAAGTCGTGAAACAGAATATCGACTACGGCTATCTCGGAGACTGGCTGACCGCTGACGGTCGGGACGGCTATGCAGAAGCAGATAATATCGTCGGCTTTATCGTTGACGAGATCTGCTCCCCTCTGCCGTACACCACACTCAGAGGTACAAGTTTCCCCAGAAGCGTGATAAAGTCCAAGATGCTCCAAGCAAATATCTACATGGTCGAGAGCGTTCTTGTAAAAATGGCTCAGGTCGATAATATCAAGGATTTCCGCAGATATTTCATCAGTTCCCTCTACAACGAGGTTCTGACATATCACTTCAACGAAGGCTGCGAAAGCCGATGGGCTGTTCAGGCTGTGGCAAGAGATTTCGGCTACGCTGTCTGACCATAAATACAGGAGGTGGTGCGTATGATTGCATCAGAAATAACGATCATCGCTGAAATAATCCCCAGGTTTACGGGCAGAGATGTACCGATCAGCGAGATCGCTAAGGCTACCGGGAAAAGTGAGCGATTTCTCAAGCGTGTTCTTCGTGAGGATATTATGCATTTCGGTATCGCTGTAAAATCCGATAAGGGTAATCAGTACCGATATTTATGCCCTGACAAGCTCGTTTGGGAGACATTCGGTTATTTTGCCCCTATGCCTGAAAAGTCTGTGGACGTAGAAAAGGCAGTAAACGACCTATTTTACAGCTTTCACAGCGAATTTGAAGCAATCGTCATGGATATGCTTGGTGACAGGATAGACAGAAAAACGCTTAACACCATGTTTTCTTATTATGACGGGCTTCAGGAGGAATATCACAACAAGCTCCATGAGCTTTTACGGAAAGAGGTGAAAAATCATGGCTAAGACTATCGCTACGCAGTACGGTGAGTTTCTGAATTATGATAATCTTGTCAGGATCGGCGTTATCACAAATTGGGAAGATGCAGAGCCGGACGAGAATGGTATTATCACTCCCGATTATGAAATGATCGGCACTGATACCAGCGGTAATCAGATTCCTATGGGTAACTACAAAACACCCGAAGCAGCAGAAGCTGCACTCAAAGACCTCTATGAATGGCTGAACCGTGAAGCCTATGCGGTCTATGAGATCAAGTCTGGCGGTGATGAGTAATGCCGTCCGACTATGAGAACGGTGCGAAGAAAACCATCGACATTTCGATCAAGGCAGAGAAAATGACCGCCGATGTGTTGAAATCGGCATTGCAGGAGTTTTTGTCGGGCAAGGCTGAGAAAAAGGGACGAATGACCTACAAGCAGTTGCAGGCTAAGTCCCCGTCCAAGCTCGACAGCATTGAGGTTTCAGACCGAAATATCGGGGATTTTCTGAAAACCGCACGGAAGTATGATGTGGATTTTGCCCTGAAAAGAGATAAAAGCACCGAACCGCCTACCTATCATGTTTTCTTTTCCGCTGCCAAAACAGAGGATTTCAAGAGAGCATTTTCGGAGTATGTCGGCAAGGGACAGGGCAAGACACAGAAGCGTGGCGAGTTCACCCGTGAGCAGATGCACCAGCAGGCGCAGAAGATCAGGAACAAGCCCCGCAAACAGAAACAGAGAGAGAAAACAAGGGAGAACAGACGGTGATCTATAACCACTTCCAGCCTGCACCCGTTCCACGGGCAAGGGGCGATGATATTTTTACGGCAGACTTTTGTGCCGATACCAACAGAAAGGAAAGGTCTGCGAATTGCAGATCGACACGAGAAAACTCAAAAAGCTGATCATCAAGGCTGTTCCCTATGTAGCTTTCTCTTATGTGGGCAACCTGATCGGCTTTGCGTACCGTACTGCTGAGGGCAACGGATTTCAGGAAAAAATCCTGCCTTTCATGAGCAATCTCGGTGTGGCGTTTGCACGAATCTTTCCCAGTTTACACCCGTTTGATCTTCTTTTCGGCTTGGTTCTTGCG
>SFFP01000271.1 GCA_004556875.1 Ruminococcus flavefaciens | reverse complement strand
GACGAGCATGCAGGGCTTCCTCGGCGGCATGATGGACGGATATCTCTATGAAACATCAGACAAGGACGCTGGAGAATTCAGATACTTCTTTATGATGCCTGACACACCTGCTACAACTTATCATATCGAATTCCGCTACGGAAGCGACGAAGAGGCACTTTCAAAATACAACGAGGGCGCTTACGCTTACTGGCTTGCAGCAGGAATACTCTCAGACTATGACGACAAGATGATAGACGATGTTATCGGGCTCTTCTGTGAAGAAAACCTCGCTGATATGGGCGAAGAAAACAGCGGCGACACTATCGAGATAGGCACTGCCGAAGAACTCAGCTCATTCGCAAAAAGCGTTACTGACGGCTCTATGAAGGGTTATGCAGGCAAGACAGTAGTTCTCACAGACGATATCGACTGCACTGATATCGAATGGACTCCTATCGGAACTATGGATCTCACAAATATGGAAAACCACGATTGTATGTTCCAGGGAATTTTCGACGGTCAGGGACACACTATCTCAAACGTAACTTTTGAGACTAATGAGCCTGTATGCGGCGCAGGTATCATCGGCATGAACCTCGGCGAAGTTAAAAACCTTACAGCCAAGAATATCAATATCCACTGCACAGATACCTACTCAATGGCTATCGGCGGCGTTGTTGGATACAATATGGGCGAAATACACGATGTAACTCTCACAGGTGAAAACGAGATCGCAGGTGTAAATGCTGTGGGCGGCATCACAGGCGGCTCAACAAACCACGTTCACGACTGCACAGTTGACGGCACTACTATAAAGGTACTTGGCGATAACGATTTCTCAGACGGCAGAATTATCCAGTGCGATATCGCTGAGTGCGGCGGTCTTATCATTGGCGGAAGCTTTGGCGGTACTATGGAAAACTGCACGGCAAAGGGCAAGATCATCGCAGAGGGCAATGAGCCTGTTGGTCTCGGCGGAATCGCAGGCTGCCTCGAAATGATGGACTCTGTTACAGACTGTACAGCCGATGTTGAGATAACCTCAGCAAAGGGCGGTCACGCTATCGGCGGTCTCTGCGGATATAGCGGCACACATTCTGTGGGAAATATCGCTCTTGCTACAGAGGGCGTTGAAACTAAAGAATATCCGGGCATCATCAAAAACTGCAAGGTAACAGTAAAAATGAACGTTCCGGGTGCTACTCATGTAGGCGGACTCATCGGAACAGGCCTTTACTATTACGGTGAAGAAACTGCTTTCCGTATCGTTGACTGCACAGTTAACGGCGAGATAATCGGCGCTGTAACTCCGGGTGCAGTTGCAGGCCGTGCCGAAAACAGCGTTATCGACAGCTGTGAAGCTAAGGTAACTCTTGACGGCGCTGAGCTTACAGACCAGATCGGTAAGACCGACAAAATGTATGAAAGTGCTGACCAGAGCGGCGAAGAGGATGCTCAGGAACAGCCTGCTGCATAATATAAAACAAAATACCCCGCTGAGTCCCTGCTTTTGCAGGGACTCTTTCTTTAATACCGCGAACTAACAAAGCCGCATGACCACCGGAAAGGTTCACTGCCTTTTATATTAAACAATTTTTGAAGAGACAAAAAACATTTCAGCAATTATATATTTGAAATATTTTTAATTTTGTGATAAAATTATTAAATGTCATATTTTGACAAGTCAACAAATCAAAAATGGAGGGAAATTATGATCAAAAAAATTGTTTCAGGCACACTAAGCGCACTTCTGGTCCTGACATCGGTACTTTCAGCGGATGTGTCAAGATCCGCCGTAGCAGGCGAGAAAAATGCAGATCCGCAATTCGCTTCTCCTGATGTCGACTATGACCTGCAAGGCTCAAATTCTTTGGGAAAATACCTGAAGAAAATGGCGGATGATAATAACGCTGATCCGAATTTAGGGTTATTATCAAACAAAAAAAGCAACTGTTTTGAAATGAACAGTCTCGATTTTGATGCAGACACAGGTACGATAACCGCTTTTTCAACACAAACGGAAAAATGCAGTATCATCTTTTCTTTTATCAATGAAGATACAAATGAAACTGTAAAAACATTCAAAAGCGATGTAGATACAGGAAACTGTATAATGACCGAGAAAAAAATCGATACTAAGGAACTTCCCAAATACTACATACTTAAAGCTTATCTTGCCGATAAAAACGGCAATGCACTAAGTGATACATCAAGTGTTGACACATACACTAAGATAATGCAGGAGATCGCTGAGACCGATATCCATGACTTTGATGAGGACAGAGTTGTCAATTTTGATGAGAACGAGGATACAAACTTTATCGTTCTCAGCGACGACACTGTTATCGCTGAAAGCTCAGATACCGAAAACAGCCTTGTTTCCGCTGATTTCGACAATAATACTTTCGTTTTCGAGCACATTGATGAGTCTATCCAGTACCTCCAGAACGGCGATTTCCTCTACGTTCAGCCTGATGAGGAAAACATTATCGCTGTTTCCGTTGAAAATGTAGAAATAGACGGCGATACCGCAACCGTTACAGGTTCAGACGATATCGACGATATGCTTGAATTTATAAAATTTGAAACTACAGGCGGTATGACAGGTGCAGATGTAGACACCTCAAATTCAGACGAAAATTTCGTTTTTCCGGGGCACGAAAACGAAACTAAGTTTACTCTTGAAGATGAAACTCCGCTTGAATTCAGATATAACTCAAGAAAGCCGATAAACTTCAATCTGGAAGCAAGCATAACCATTCCTTTCGATACTCATGCCGCTACTGATGAAGATTTCCATGATGACGATGTAAATCTTTCACTTACAGGTAATTT
>SFFP01000270.1 GCA_004556875.1 Ruminococcus flavefaciens | reverse complement strand
ACAAAGCTGGTTTTCCAGTTTAAGACAGTCGTATTTGTCCATTTTTCACCTCAGGCGGTCTTTGTCTTTTCGTAGGCTTCGCGTACAGCGAGGCAGAGCTGGTCAGCACATGAAGTAGGTCTTCTGCCGCAGGTGTTGCCCTTGAGCTTAGCCTCTATCTGGTCAACAGTCCAGCCGTCGAGTATCTTTGATATAGCCTTGAGATTTCCGTTACATCCGCCTAAGAAAGAGATGTTTGTGATAACATCACCCTCGATATGGAAGCTGATTTCCTGTGAACATACCATATTGGTCTTGTAAGTGTAATCCATAATATCCTCCTTATCTTTATATGAAAGAATTGTTTGATTGAGTTCAATTTAATTTTACACTATAAGATTGCATTTGTCAAGAGGAAAATATTGAAAATTATGTGAAAACTTGTTTTTGTGACGAAACTGTAATGATTTCCTGTGAAATTAATGTTTACAAATAGCGAAAAATATGATATTATATACTTACAGACAAAAAATGAACATAAAAAATGGAGGAAACAATGGCAGAACCCAGAAGAAAGATACGCTTTAAAAGTATTGCTATACTTGAAGCGATAATTATTTTGATACTTGCTGTCGCCCTTGTGTGGATAGGGCTTATACGCGGCAGAGATGACGCTGTGGCTGCAAATGCAAAGTCGAAAGGCCCTGATGTGCGCAGAAGAGCAGTCATAGAAAAGGAAGAGACCTTTTATCAGTTTGACGGAAAAAAGATACTCATGCATGATGGTACATACGGTGAGATATTTGTTCCTGTGTATGCTGATGTCCCTGCGTGCAGCCTTGACCTTAACAATCTCACAAAGAGGAACGGATATGCTTATTATACCGAAAACGGCGAAGTAACTTCCGTAAACGGTATTGATGTATCACAGTTTCAGGGGGAGATCAACTGGGAGCAGGTAAAGCAGGCAGGCATTGAATTTGCTATTATACGTGTGGGTTATCGTACCTATGGCGGCGGAGTTATCTCCTTTGATGAGCAGTTCAGAACAAATATCGAAGGCGCACTTGCCGCAGGAATAGAGGTTGGCGCGTACTTCTTCTCACAGGCTACGACTGCTGACGAGGCGATAGATGAAGCCGACGCGGTCATAGATGCTCTTCATGGCTATGATATCACATATCCTGTAGTTTACGACTGGGAGCTTGTATCAACAGATTCGGCGCGTACAGATGATGTGAGTGTAGAAGCTCTTGCAGACTGCTGTGTATCATTCTGCGAGAGGGTAAAGGATTCGGGATATACTCCTATGGTGTATCAGAACACCTCAACAGCTATGCACAAGCTTGATCTTCCGAGAGTCAAGGACTATGATTTCTGGCTTGCCGATTACAACGAAAAGCCTACATATTACTATGATTTCAGCATATGGCAGTATTCAAATACAGGAAAAGTCCCCGGAATAGGCGGAGATGTAGACCTTAATATCTGTTTCAGACCATACGGAAAAAAATCAGAGGATAAAAAAACAGAAGAATAAACAGAAATGGCGGATCACTGATCCGCCATTGTTATTGGCTTAACGCTGAAAAATCAAAAGAGCGCACAATGGCGCTCTTAAACAGATCACTATACACTTATCGCCCGACGATCAAGCGTTTAAATAAGACCTTACAAGAACCTGTAAAAGCTCGTCACGGTCAATGTGACGGATAAGGCTTCTTGCGTTATTGTATGTTGTGATGTATGTAGGGTCTTCTGAAAGTATATATCCTACTATCTGATTAACAGGATTGTAGCCTTTCTGGACAAGAGCATCGTAGATTATAGTGAGATTTTTTTTCAGCTCTGCTTCTCTGTCTTCGTTAACTGAGAAAGTCATGGTTTTATCAAACATAATATCAGCCTCCCGATTTGTAGATTACTTCTGGTGAAACTCAAATGGATCAAACAAGAAGCTTATAATTATTATAACCTAAAACGGGCGGCAATGCAAGTGCATACGAGAATTTTTCCCGATTTGACCGAATTTTATTCTATATTTTATTTATTTTGCACATCTGGAACAGTTTGAAAACGACAATTTCCACAGAAAGTCCTATGAAATAATGAGTTTTTTACCTGGATCCGTACTTTTTAGCTCGCATACCGACACAACAAAACTGTTATTTTTTGTGATGAACTGTTTAAATCGGCAGTCATTCCTGTTTGAGATTATCTCATCTCCCGAAAAGCTGAATTCTACCGTGTCCATAGGGTAGGAAACACCTATGCCTATAGCCTTGACATAAGCCTCCTTGAGAGTCCACAGTCTGAAAAAGAGCAGGTCCTTTTCGGCTTCGTGAGCTTCATCGAACATTTTCTTCTCATTATCCGAAAACACTCTCTTTATGACGTTAGGGCGGTAAGGGCGCACCTTTTCGCAGTCGATACCGCATTCATAGTCCGAGACTATACAGGCGGCTATGCCCTCAGCGTGTGAGAGATTATAATGTATATCGGGGCGCTCTGCAAGAGAGGGCTTTCCCATTTTATTTGTGATTATTGGAGTGTCATCATTGTACTCCATGCATCGCAGTTTCAGAGCTTCTTTAAGCATTCTGTGTGCATAGGCGTGAAGCTCTTTTTTGTCTTTGCTTGTCATTGATATCATAAGCATAATCATCACCGAAAACAGTATATCACATATCCGCTCGATAATCAACATAAGTTTACGAAGTGTAACAATAAAACAGTGACGTTTGTCATCGGAAAAATGACAAACGTATCTTGCGCTATAGCTGGAAAAATGGTATTATTACCATAGAAAGAAATCGTTGTTAGTAAGCTTTTGTATCTG
>SFFP01000269.1 GCA_004556875.1 Ruminococcus flavefaciens | reverse complement strand
CTTTTCACTCGTGTTAAAGACTTCATATTCCACACTTTCATCTTCTTTCGCTAAATTCCGATTTAGCAGAGAGAGCCGTATTGTTCTCTCACTTACCCCTATTATACCAAACCGCCCCGAAAAAGTCAATCTCTACACACTTTTTCACACCCTTTTCATTGCATTATACCGCCATTTGTGCTATAATCAGGATATAGAGCAGATCGGAGGTGAAATGCAATGGATAACGAAACCGAAGAATTAGTAAACCGTGCATTATACAAGCAGATCAAATCAATGAACCGTGCCGAAATGGAGACTTTCGTGAGAAATGTCTTTGCTCAGGGCTATCAGAGAGCCGAGGAAGAAACGCACCCCATTGATTATGACAGCTTACGAGCCGATCTGAGCAAAATCAAAGGTATCGGAGAAAGTCGGCTTAACGAGATAATGACGGTCATCGACAAACATATTGCAATCAATAACGATGAATAGGAGGAATTTCCTTGACCGTTGATACCAAAGAAGTAGTTACCACGATTGCCTATATGATCGGTGTCCGAATGTCGGCACTCACCGCAAGCTATGGGGAATGTGCCGAGCTGATAGACAAGCTCAAAGCCGACCGTGATGCTACTGCGATACGATATTTATGTAAGCTGCGAACCGCACTGATGCAGAAGTTCAAAAAGACCGATGATCTGATACGGTATCAGCTCAAAAACCTGCATAACATCGAGTGGTATGACCACGAAAACATCAAACAGCTTGAAAAATGGGGATTTACCATTATTCAGGCAAACTCACGCTCCGAGAAGTATATGCAGGAGTTTACAAGGCTCATCAATGAAAACATTGATAAATGCTCCCGTCTGTTCTATGACTGGCTGAATTGGGAGTATATCCGAGACTTGTTCTTTGTCCCGAAGTACAATAAGAACGGTGTCATGAAGCAGGAGTTCACCAAGTACATGGCGAACATCGAGCATTACCCGTTTCAGATGTATATTCACTGGCAGCCTGCCGATGTGGGGAGCATCGTCTATTCCGACCGCAAGTTCCTGAAGATCATCTACGGTCAGCATAATGACAGCTTCACAGACTTCACGAAATATCGGGACGCAGACGATGAAACACGAAACAATATTTATAATTTTATCGACAGCGCCGAGAAAACTGCTATCGCCGTCGATTGTGAGAACTCCAACCCGTACAAGCTGTACAGTGTGCTGAAAGGCTTAAATCCCGAAGAACTTGCCAAGATTGAGAAAATAACACTCTATGACGATTCGCACACCACAGCAGGCTGGGACTGGCTCTCCAAATTCACGCAGATACCCACCGAACATATCGAAATCGACCGTGTGACCGACCGAAAGTCCCTGGTCGACGTGCGAATGACAGCAAGCGTAGTCACAGACTTCTACCGTGACGGCATCACATCATTTATCATTGTGTCGAGTGATTCCGACTTTTGGGGACTCATTGAGAGCCTGCCGAAAGCTCACTTCCTTGTCATGTACGAATATGAGAAGTGCGGAACGTCAATCAAAAACGCCCTCGCACAGCACGGTATCTACTATTGTGCCATTGACGATTTCTGCTCCGCTGCCACCGAGGATATGAAGCGAGCCGTCCTGTTTGCAGAGCTTGAAAAGCATTTGCCCACCCTCTATGGGGAAAACCCTCTGGAACTCACGCAGAAAATCTATGAAGCCACAAGAGTTACCGCTACCAAGAAGGAAATGGAGAACTTCTGTAATCGGTACGTCAAGACCTTGAAACTGAAAATCGTTGAGGGGAAATTTGTGATCGAGATACAGAAATGACAAAACAGGGAGCGGAGTTGCGCTCCCTGTTTTATTTTGTGCGCTATGTTATGGGGAATTTGCTTTCAGAGGTCTTTTTTGCGGCGCATATCCAGACATTATCTGAAAGACTGGACTTTCAGCCTGTACTGCTTTATACTTATAATATAGCCATTACAAGGAGGTCAACCTATGGATATTTTGAAAGATATGGTGGAACACATACGTTTGGACTTTGACCGCACTCTGTTGGGCGATGAAGAATACACAAGTGCAGAAGAAGAACTCCACCGCTTCATTGAAAACGAGCTGCCGCCTGAGAAATCACATGAAATAGACTCGCTCGTCAATGACGTAACAAATGCTATGTTTCACGCTGCCATCTTGTACGGTATTAAGTATGGAGCAAGGCTCACAACGGAATTACTGGAATGATAAAATCCACGCAGATCACAAACGATTTGCGTGGATTTTATTAGATGTACTGCAACATTAGTATTCCTTATCAATTTTGAATTGTATAACATCATTTTGTGCCTTTATATTGAAGTATGCGGCGAAATGTGCTATAATAAGATACGAAGAACATAGCTTTATGATAAGCTATAAACCAAATCAATGGAGAAACATAGTATGTTTGATAAAATGGAATGGTACACGAAACACGCCAAAAAACTGGATAAGAAGTATTATGCCAAAGGCGAGTCGATTTATGTTCTGCATCGCAGAACACTACAAACAGCAAAAAGTATAATCGACCTTATCAATGATATTCCAGCCGATGATCTGTTCCTTGAGCTGTATATGCTTGTCAAGGATAAGGAATTTGGAAGTTTTGTAGGCAGATACCAGTATGTATTGGAAATAGCTAAGGAAAAGCCCGATACTTTCGCTGAACAGCTATACGAATTCTATCTGAAAATGTCTGCGGACATAAAGAAGAACAATTATTATCAGGGGTTCTTTGAGTTTATGTCCTGAAGATAACGTCTGCGCTTGAAGAGAGTCTCGGCATATCCCTTTGCTCGGGCCATGCGCTTGGCCGTCTCCATATA
>SFFP01000268.1 GCA_004556875.1 Ruminococcus flavefaciens | reverse complement strand
CATATTCAACCGCTTTACTATAATCATAATTTGCTACAGAATTGATAAGCCACTCTTCGATTTTATCATTTGCTTTTACGGGAAAATCAACATAGTCAATATGTCCGCCGCGTTTTACAATAGCATCCAAAGTTTTATAGGCTTTAAATCCATAAAACTCCATTTGTCCGCTTACTCTGCAATTATAAAGCCATACAGGTACATAAAAACCTGAAAAGCCTTCCTGTACACCATTCTTTAATTCTTTTGGCACACTATAATGCACACTTTCGAGATAGTCGTTCAAAATAGAAACAGCCTTTTCGCGTGTTATAGTAAAAGGAACTATTTCATCAGGCTGTGCATCTTTTGTAAAATTTGATGAAAGCACAAGATCACAGCCACAGTAAAGGCATTTAGCAGTTGTATCTGCTGAAAAAGCTTCTATAACAGCACCGCATGAAGAACAAACATATTCCTTCAATCTTTCAGGCTTAATAATTTCATTTTCATTTTCCGCCTTGTCGATCCAGTTGATATCATCATCTGACAGATCATCAGTTAAAAAAGTTTTCTGACAGTAATTACAGCGAACTTTCTGAACTTTTATATTGAACTTTAATAATCCGCCACACGAAGGGCAATTACAAACTTTAGCTTCTTTCATATATCATTTTAATTTAAAACAGGCGGGAAAATCCCCGCCCGTTATGTATTATTTTACTTTACAATATCATCATCTGTGAAAGGATCACCGCACTCAGGGCAGAACTTAGGAGGATTCTTAGGATCCTCAGGTTCCCAACCGCACTTATCGCACTTATAGAGTGGTGCGCCCTCAGGCTTCTTCTTGCCGCAGTTTGAGCAGAATCTGCCCTTATTTACTGAACCGCAGTCGCAGGTCCAGCCGTCAGGAGTAAGAACTACAGGCTTGGGCTTGCCGCAGCCTGCACAGAATTTACCAGTATTTGTCTCGCCGCACTCACAAGTCCATGTATTTGCTGCAGGAGCACCGCCGCCTGTTGGTGGCTGAGGAGCTGTTTGTGCCTGATTCATCTGGTTCTGCTGAGCCATATTGAAAAGTCCCTGTGCATTCATACCGCCCATCTGCTGAGTCATACCCATGCCGAAGAGTCCCATAGCTGCACCATTAGGATTGTTTGCTGCATTCTGCATAGCCTGTGCCTGTGCTTCAACGAGTGTAGCAGCAGCATTGCCGGGATCGCGGTTCCAGGCTCTGTCTTCAAATTCCTGAATTCTCTTTGTATCTTCTTCAGAAATAGTAGCGGAATTGATATTAACTGTCCAGAGCTTTAGACCTCTCTTTTCACTCCAGATAGGAGCTACCTCAGTCTCGATAGCAGTCTTTACTTCTCTCTGTCTTCCGGGAAGTTCATCATATCTGATTCCTGTTGCTGAAATAGCAGCAAAGGCCGGCTGAAGTGAATCGAGGAATTCACTCTTGAGCTGATTGTCAAGCTCAGAACGCATATAGCGGTCTGTGATATTTCCGCAAACGTTTACATAGAAAAGTACAGGATCAGCGATCTTATAAGAATATATACCGTTGCAGCGAACGCCTACTGTAAAGCTTCTTCCGAGATCCTGATATGTCATTCTGAAAGGAACAGGGTTCTGTGTGCCGAACTTATTGTCAAGCAGTTCTTTCATGTTGAAGTAGTAAATCCTCTGATCCTTCGCAGCAGTACCGCCGTGCTTGATACGATCCCACATTTCCTTGAATGTTTCCTTGAGACCGGCACCAAAGCTGCTTGAGAAGATACTTGGTGATGTACCTGTCTCATACTTATATACACCGGGTTCTGTAGCAATTTCAGTTACAACGCCCTGATCTACCATTATCATAGCCTGACCTTCGTGAACAACGATTCCGCTTCCGTCAGAGATAACGTTTTCATTGCCCTTTGTATTTGAGGAATGTTTACCAAGCTGTTTCTTTCCTCTTACAACGAGAACATCAGTTGGAATAGACTCACATACGAAGAATTCCTGCCATGTATCAGCAAGAGTTTGACTTGCTCCTACGAGAGCTGCCTGAATAAGACCCATAATTATAGCTCCTTTCGGGAAAAAATCCCTATAAAATATTATTTAGCGAAAAACAGGCGTTTTCCGTATTATTTCTGTCAGCATAAGACTAACATGGATTAATTATAACATATTTTTTATATTTTAATAATTATATCACCAATAAATAGAATAATAAAGATTCTTGTTTTTTATAGATATGGCGTTTTCCCATTCTGAATTATCAACGATTCCTCTTGAGAAGTTCCAGAGGCGTTTGGAGGTTATTTGCATGGCAATGAAGGCTGAGGGGCTTCCCCGCGGCATTAAGGAACTGAGAGAGGATCTGCACCGCCGTCCCGACCTGAGCGGACGCGAAGAGCGCACGTCGGCGATCGCCGCGTCAGAGCTGGACAAGGCTGGAATCGGCGTGATCCATGCCGAAGGATACAGCCTTGTGGGCGTTCTTGAAGGGGCTGCCCCGGGAAAGACGCTGGCTTTGCGCGCCGACATGGACGCTCTGCCGATTCAGGAGAACGAGAACAACCTTAAGGGCAAAAGAGCCCTGTGCTCCGAGATTGCCGGCGCCGCTCATATGTGCGGCCATGATTTCCATACGGCGGCGCTTTTGGGCGCGGCGCGGCGTCTGGCGGCGCGGAGAGATTCCTTCAAAGGGCGGATTTTGTTCTGTTTTGAATCAGGGGAGGAAAAAGGCTGCGGTTACAAGGCCGTGCTGGATCAGCTCGAAAAACTGGGGCTGCCCGACGCTGGCTTCGGCATCCACGTGCGTTCCGACTTCCCCTGCGGAACCATGGCCGTTCACAGCGGCCCCTGCATGGCCGGGACGC
>SFFP01000267.1 GCA_004556875.1 Ruminococcus flavefaciens | reverse complement strand
ATATCTGCTGTTATAGGCAGAAACGGTGCAGGAAAGACAACTTTTCTCAACTGCTTTACAGGTATCCTTAAAAATAAGGGGATCATGAGCTTTGAGGGAAAAGACTATAAAAGCAAGGAGCGGCTGAAACAGGTCTTTATGGTGATGCAGGACGTTAATCATCAGCTTTTTGCTGAAAGTGTTCTTGAAGAGGTAATGATAAGTATGCCTGATGAAAATAAGGAAAAGGCTATGGAAATACTTGCCTCTCTTGATCTTGCGGAGTATGCCGAAAGGCATCCTATGTCACTTTCGGGCGGTCAGAAGCAGCGTGTGGCTATTGCCTGTGCGGTAGCTTCCGGAAGAAAGATACTTGTTTTTGATGAGCCGAGCAGCGGTCTTGATTATGAGCATATGATGCTTACGGCTGAGATAATGCGCAAGCTCAAAAACAGCGGAAAGACTGTACTTATTGTCACTCACGACGATGAACTCATACGTGAGTGCTGTGAAAATGTGATACGAATCTAAAATGATATATATTTTTAACGGAGGAATAACAATGAATAATTTCAGAAAAACAATTTCAGCAATTTATATTTTAGGAATTGCAGCTTCTCTTGCAGGCTGTGGTTCTGCAAAGGCAGCAGAGTCAAACAAGGTAAAGATAGGCGTTCTCAGAACAGACGACAGTGTACCGCTGTATCTTGCTGACAAAGAGGGACTTTATAAAAAATATGGTCTTGACGCCGAGGTAATAGAGTTCGGAAGTGCATCGGATCAGTCAAAGGCTGCTGAGACAGGTGCTATTGATATCATGATGACAGATATGGTAGTTCCGAGCATAATTGAAAAGGGCGGTACAGATATGCAGGTAATTGCTACAGCTCTTGGCGCAGAGCCGTCACAGGGCAAAATGTCCGTAGTTGCAGGTGTAAGCGGAAAAGTCAATGAGGCATCGGACCTTGAGGGAAGCAGTGTTGCGATATCTGAGGGAACATTTATAGAGTATCTTCTTGACAGCTATTGTGAAGAGCTTGGCATAGATATAAGCAAGGTCGAAAAGGTAAATATTCCTGCCATTTCACTGAGATATTCCGTACTCATGGAAAACGGCGAGACCGACTGCGCTGTGCTTCCTGATCCTATGGGAGATTTTGCGGAAATGAACGGCGGAAGAATGGTAATCGATGATACAAAGCTCAGCGGAAACTATTCCATTACAGTTATTGCTGCAAACAAGAAGTTCACCAAAAAGAAGGAGACCTGCGAGAAGTTCATCAAGGCTTACAATGACGCTGTTGACCTTATAAATGGTTCTCCTGATGAGTACAAGGATTTTGTACTTGAAAAGGCAAATGTACCTGATGCACTTGTTGATAAGTATGTAGTTCCCACATATCCTAAAAATACAGTTCCCACACAGGAAGAGGTGGAGAGAGTTGAAAACTGGATGGTAGATAAGGGAATCCTTGACAAGCCGTATTCTTATGAGGATATCGTTGATAATTCATTCTGCGTAAAGTGAACGGAGAGGTGAGTTTTTATGCTGGAGCTAAGAAATGTTTCAGTAAGCTTCAAACAGGATCATGAGAGCTTTTCAGCCCTCAGAAATATCAATCTTAAAGTTGAAAACGGTGAGTGCCTTGCGGTGGTAGGCGGTTCGGGCTGCGGAAAGACGACTCTGCTCACCATAATGGCAGGTCTTAACCGTCCCACAGAGGGCGAGGTACTGTACAATGATACAGAGCTTGAAGGCTCAAATAATGATATAGCTGTTGTGTTTCAGAATTACGGACTGTTTCCGTGGAAGACAGTCAGGGAGAACATACTTCTTCCTCTTAAACTGAAACATCAGAAAAGCAGATATAGGGAAGCCGATGATATCATCGACAGACTTGGTCTGGAAGAACACGCGGACAAATTCCCGTGTCAGCTTTCGGGCGGTCAGAAGCAGCGTGTAGCTATCGGAAGAGCGCTTCTTACAGGCTGCCGCATGATACTTATGGACGAGCCTTTTTCTGCACTTGACCCTCGCAGCAAGGACAGGATACGCGAGAATATCCGCAGACTTCTTGAAGAAAAGCACATGACATCGGTCATAGTTACTCACAATGTCAAGGAAGCCGTGCTTTTCGGTGACAGGATAGCTGTATTTGCAAATGAGGGAAAGGTAATATGGTGAGAAAGAGCACATCTGAGGAAGACCTTGTTTTCCACCGCCACCGCTATTGCGTGTCGCAGGAGAAAACGGACGTTATCCTCAGACGCTGCGGTGAGCATGGTGTGACACTGGCGGCTGCACTTCTCACAGCATATGGACTTGCCATAAGCAAGTGGTCGGATAATAAGCATTTCCTCATGAATATGCCGCTTTTCAACAGAGATACCAACGCAGACATTGATGATGTAGTTGCAGATTTTACAAATCTTCTCCTTGTTGATATGGATTTTACGGATATCCGAAGCTTCAGCGATCATCTTGCAGAGGTAAGCGGAAATCTTCTCACATCTATGGATAATTCATCCTATTCGGGTGTAAAGATACTGCGTGACCTGAGAAAAGCAAGAGGTACAACAGTTACTGCGCCTATAGTTTTCTCATGCAATCTCGGTGATCCTCTTGTAACAGAGGATTTCAATACAGCCTTTGGCGGCATAAGCTATATGATAAGCCAGACACCGCAGGTGCTTCTTGATTTTCAGGCTTTCAATGCTGAAAACGGACTTGAATTCATATGGGACGCTGCCGATGATATGTTCCCTGAGGGACTTATCGATGAGATATTCGCCTGCTTCAATGAGGGCATAGAAAAGCTTGCCGACAGCAGTATAAGCTGGGAGGATATACGCGGATTTGAAGCTCCTTCACAGCGCAGGCA
>SFFP01000266.1 GCA_004556875.1 Ruminococcus flavefaciens | reverse complement strand
TACTGTACTTCATAGTCGCTTTCCCTTTCTGGTTTTATCATTTATATTCTACCAGATTTTTGGGTGTTTGTCGACTGCTCTTTCAGTATAACACTTCAACATTTATCTTCGGAACTCCCGACAAAGACGAGATACAGGAGATACATGACCTCATAATCGCTGAAAAGCTGAAGTTCATGTGTGATGACATTACTCTTGCAAAAGATATATTCAGTCTCGGCGGACTTGAATTTATCCCCCGTGATGTTTATAAATACCTGAGTGACACTGCTCCTGCTGTAGATCTGCCAGAGGGCTATTCGCTCAGGACTATCGACAGAGAGCTTTTCAGCATGATAAAAGGCGATGTTCCGCCGACTCTCTACTGGGACGACTTTGAACAGTACAGCAAAAACGGCATGGGAAGATGCGTTATGTTCGGAAGTGAGCCTGCCGCGTGGGCATTTTCGTCGGCTGTAAGCAGTGATGAATGTGACATTGGTATCGAGACTGTTTCAGCTCATCGAAACCGCGGTCTCGCACTTGCTGCCGCCGCAGCTATGGTAAATGATATTCTGCCCGATAAGCGTCCCACATGGATATGCCACCGTTCAAACATCGGCTCTGCAAGGACTGCCGAGCGTCTTGGCTTCACGAAACTCGGTGAATGCTTTCTGCTGAGGTGCAGCGGCTGAACTTTCACATATAATCTCTCCGACGCATATAATAATGCGAAAGGAGTGGTCAAATGGAAACCGCCGAATTTATCGCTATTGCTGTAGTTGTTGTAATTGCCGCCGCCGAAGTCGTATGCCTGTTTATCTGCTCACGCCACAAAGGAAGGAGCTATCCCCTGTACACTGTGATACCTGTTTTTGCTAAGGACAATGAGCTTTCCGAGCGTCTTGACTACCTGTCGTCAATAATCGAGGACGGAAGTCTTATTGCTGACGCAGTCCTGCTCATAAACTATGATGCTTCCGCGGAACAATTGAAGCTTTGCACCGATTTTTGTCAGCACTATCATATCTCAGAGCTGATATATCCTGAAGACATTGAAACAGCGCTTGGTAAGCAGTATAAGCGAAGAGCCTGAGCCCAATCTTTTGCAGTCAAAATAAAAAATCAGATATTTCTCCGCGGCTGTTGCTATTTTTTTGCTTTTGTGATATTATTGCCCCTATTTGTAATTAGTGTTCATTAGTGTTCATTAAGGAGCATTTAGAACCCTATTTTACGGCACTTTTTGTGGTAGAAAACCTCAAGACGGCGCTATATCGTAAAATCGGAAAAATCGCAAATTTGAAGATTTTTGGTAGAAACTTGGTAGATGACCAACGGCTTAAAAGTTGGTAGAAACTTGGTAGAAAACCAAAATACAGCCTAAAAACGGTAGAATGCCTGTTGACATAAAAACTGAATAATGGGTAACAGCGGACGGTGTTTCATACAAGTGAAGCGCTGTCCGCTATTTTTATGCCCAAAATTGAATACTACGCAACGCTTCTCAGCAATGAGGAGCGTTTTTCTTTTTCAGAATGAAGTCAAGGAGGTCTTTCTATGCAGAAACCTATGAGAATCGTTGTGAACGACCACGGTGTACTCACCCTGCCGGCTTATGCGATCCTCGACAATATGCTCAATGTTCCCGAGAGGGACTACCGCACGTTTGAGGAGATGTGTTCTTTCTTTCCGAAAGACGAGCCGTCAACGGTCAGAAATGCTCTGACGGAGCTTAAAGACGAAAAGTACGTTATCATCATTCACGGCAACACCTATGCAGTGAACAAGCTGCGTATACCGAACATGAAGCTGAGATAACTGACAGGGTGATTAAAATGGGCAAGAAAATAAAAAAGAGCAAGACTGTTTCATCATCGGTCTGCCGTGTACATAAATCGAAAAACTTTACTCTGCTGAGTAATTCGTTCCTGCGGTCATCAAACCTCAGTCTGGCTTCTGTCGGTCTGCTGGGCCGTGTAATGGGACTTCCCGAAGAATGGGACTACTCGATCAAGGGGCTTTCTTCTATCTGCAAAGAGGGAGAAACGGCTATTGAGACCGTTCTGAAAGACTTGCAGGAGTGGGGCTATCTCAAAATATCAAAGCTCTACCCGAACGAGACCGAGGACGGCAGGATACATTATGTCTATGACTTCTATGAAAGTTCGGAGAAGGACAAGACACTTTCCTGCACTGTTATGGCTGAGGGCAATATGCCTTCCAACAAGTCCAAGCGCTGCCGTGTCAATAAGACCGACAACTTTACCATAGTAAGCAGTCTGCTTCTCCGTTCTAAGGAGATCAGCCTGAAATCCCTCGGTCTGCTCCTGAGAGTTCTTTCCTTTCCTGATGATTGGGATTACTCCGTTGCAGGGCTTGTGTTCATCTGCAAAGAGGGCAAGACAGCTATCGACTCTGCACTGAAAGAACTGAAAAACATAGGCTATCTGGTAGTCACCAAGCTGTATGCCAATATGACGGCGAGCAAGGGCATTGAGTATGTCTATGACTTTTTTGAAAAACCCATAAGCGAAGACGAAGCAGACAAGCACAGAGAAAAGGTCAAGGCAGAAGCAAAAGCAAAGGTATCGGGTGCGGAACTTTCAACAGAGATGTTGAAAACCGCTGAATATTCAGCTCCGCAAGAGGGTGAAAAACAAGGGGTAGAAAACCTATATCTTGATGATCTACCGCTTGAAGTTCTACCGACAGAAAATCGCCCCCAATATAATACTAAAGAACAAAATAAAGAAAATAAAATACTGTGTGATGAAGGATCTATCAATCAATCGGCTGTTTCAGGTGTTTATGGTAAAATAGAAATGCAGAAAAAGGGCTCCAAAAGTGCATAGGTGAAAGCCACTGTGAGAGCGTTGTCAGCACCTGAATAAAATGCTAC
>SFFP01000265.1 GCA_004556875.1 Ruminococcus flavefaciens | reverse complement strand
TATTGCTCGGGTTTCCCGATGCCGATATACTCAGCTTTGACGGCGGCTCTATAACCCACATAAGCTACGAAGAGACTCAAAGCTATCAGATAACCAAAATGTTCATCAATGACCGCAGACAGATACTCAGACATCTGCTTGAAGAATGACAAAAGCTCCTGACACCGAAAATACGGACAGGAGCTTTTTCGATATCTTATAAAAATTTCTCAAAGCACTGAAATATCCTGCGAAATAATTCAACTATATTGGTAAGAGGACCTCACGCCTCACGAAAGGAGGCTCAGCCATGGATGATAACTCGATAATTGAATTGTTCTGTAAAAGAGATGAGTCCGCAATTGCTGAATTAAAGCAAAAATACGATAAGCTCTGCTTCTATATCGCAGGCAATATCCTTTCCCGACGGGAAGACGCTGAGGAATGTGTCAATTCCGCGTACTATGAAGTCTGGAGCAAGATACCCCCTGACTGTCCCGACGACCTAAAAACCTACCTTTGCCATATGGTCAAGCACAAGGCTCTCGACAGACTGAAATATAATTCCGCCGAAAAACGAAACAGTCAATTCACTGTCTCACTTGATGAGCTTGCTGAATGTATCCCCGACAACAGGGACTTAGACTGCTCCGAAAAGGCTCTCGCAGAAGCTATAAGCCGCTTTCTCAGGACGCAGGATGAGCTTCACAGAAAGCTCTTTGTAAGGCGTTACTGGTACGGCGACAGCCTTACGGTCTTAGCAGGATACTTCGGTATAAATCAGCGTACTGCCGCGACTTATCTGTTTCGGACAAGAAAAAAACTCAAAGCCTATCTAAAGAAAGAGGGGTTCGACCATGAATAAGCTGAAGCTATTCAAAGCTGTAGACCTTATCGACAACGACCTTATCAGAGAAGCCGATATGGACAGCCCTAAAATGTCAGCTTCGGAAAATGCCGATACTGACAGAAATATCACCGTTTCGGGAGTAGATGTCTACCGCGTAAGCAAATGGCAGAAATTCGCCCTTATTGCCGCCGCTTTCCTGCTCGTTGCAGGTCTCGGTGCAGGCGGAGCGCTCATGCTGAAAAATCGTCCGCCTATGCTTGAGGATAACGGACCTGCCCTGCCATCGGATATCTCCGAAACTGACTCTACCTCGCCTTTTGAACACATATCAGATAAAGAAAATGCCACAGCCGCGGTGAAAACCACCGCAAAGGCTGTAAAAACAACAAAAGAAAGCTCAAATATCATCACGACTGTATCCGCCGCTCAGCAGGATACTGCTGCGCCGACAGTGACCACCGACTCAGACACATTGACCGCTGAGATAAATAAGATATACCGGACCACAATCAGTGCACAGGAACAGCAGTCAGGCACGGAGGACTTTGTAAGCCGCGCAAAGGAATTCCCTGTAGTCACTACGCCTGACGGTAACGAATTGCCTATCTCTCCGATGCCCACAGGTACTACTGCACCACAGCCTACAGAGCCTGTTGAAGAACCAACACAGATACACTTTCCAAACCAGAGCTATGATGATGAACCAATAACATTTTATCCGTATACTTGCCCCGAAATGTTTGAGATAGTACGCAGTCTTTCTTATACGCCCATTACCTGTGACGGTGTGCCTGACACATCTATAACAGACAGCGACGGAACTGTTTATCAGCTCAACTTCAGAGGAAGATGGGTATGGCGCAACGGTGCTGAAGAAGCATATATGCCTGACCGCCTTTATCAGTTGTTCTGCGGCGGCTGATAAAAAAACAAACCGCTTGGAAGCTTTTTCCAAGCGGTTTTTTTATATCTTAGTGGATATCGCTTACGTCTACCTTTTCTGTCTGCTCAGTCTTGCCGAGGACAGTATTTATCTCGCCAACAAGTGAGATGATATCATTGATAGACTTATTGATAGTCTCAGAGCTTTCGTTTGTGATGGATACATTGTCATCGAGAGCACTGAATGCGGAAATAGTTGTTTCAAGGATAGAGATAAGCTGAGTAACGCTGTCGGCATCCATTGTTGAGTTGTCGTTACAGAATGAAACAACGTTCTCAAGCAGGTCCTTAACTACAGCCGCACGCTCACTTGTTGCAGATGTAGAATCACCGATATTCTTCATATTCTCGTTGATCTTTGAAACATTTTCCTTCAGCTTGTCTGACAGCTCAAGACATTCGTCTGTGATCTCTGCAAGCTGTTCATTCTGTCTGTTGAGAGCAGAGTGTCTTGCAAGGAGGACTGACTTAGCGTGAACTATACAGTTATCAGGGGTATTGAGACCTCTGTAAATAGCTATTGCCATATCACGGCAGGTATTGTATCCGCAGGCATGACAGTCATACTTGCGGTCTTCATCCGTGTGCATTCCCATTTTCTCGAAAATAGGATCAAGCTGCATATTGCTCGGAACAGGTGTAGGCATTGAAGGCTTGTAGTTTCTGAGGAAGTCAGCAACTCTCAGCTCGTCATCAAACTTCTTGAAGAGTCTGTCATCGCCTCGTCCCATGATACCTGTAGACTTGCGGCGGCTCTTTGCCTCGTTTTCGATAGCTCTCATAGTTGTCATAACATCGAAAACCGTCTGCTTTGTACCTGATGCAGGTCCGATATTACATCCGAACTCACATGAGACAACGTCAAATATTCTCGGGTGCTTTGACTCAGGCATTCTGCCGTACATATCTATTTCGGCAAATACCTTGTGACCGCCCTCTGAATTTGTGATATTTACCTCAGGATCATGGAGCCATATATTGTCTCTGAGTCCGCCGGGGCGTGAATAGATAGCACCTACCTGTCCCTGCATCTCATCAAATTTATACTCATAATCCTCCGATGTATCAATAGTGATATTGATGTCGTTTCTGTCGAAATACTCAAGAAGCTTCTTG
>SFFP01000264.1 GCA_004556875.1 Ruminococcus flavefaciens | reverse complement strand
TAATATCCCGATCAGCATTCAGAATAACCCTGGCATTATTTCGTTAGTCGCAGAAATATACTATGACAACACAGCATTAAAACTTTTGGGTGCAAACAAGAACGCTGATTTCTGGAACGATGTCAACATGACACCGGGCGGAGATTTAACTGCACAGCCGTATAGAATCATTTGGTATGACGGACTTGCAAAAAGCGACTTCACTGAGAATGGCATTCTTGCTGAATTATCCTTTGAGATACTCAAGGAAGGCAGTCATGAAGTGAAAATCACCATTTCCGATAGCGACACTTTCAATACGGAATTTGTAAGTGTACCGTTTGAGACAAGTGCTGGAATAGTAGAAGTATCTTCTGAATCTACAACGACAGAACCCGAAACTCCTACAAATATCGGATCAGATGAGGAACTGTGTGAGTGGGCAATCAATGACTATGAACAGAAAACCGGAATCACTGCTGCCAAAGCGGAGATCACATCAAAGGGCGATACCTACGAAATCACGCTTGCTGATGATGAAGGAAATGTACTTGATGTTTATACTATCGACCCATTGACAGGTGTCGGAACAGATACCGAAGGAGAAACAGTGGATCTCCCTCAGACAGGGAATAATTCCATGAAAAACTGGCTCATCGTTTTCGGAGCTTTAATGCTGATAGGACTTGGAGTTGTATCCGTAAGGACTTCAAGAGTTTCTTTCAGAAGAAAAGATGAACAGTAAGTCGTATAACAAAAAGCAATTGTCTCTGTTTTTAACAGGGCTCATCGCTATAATAGTGGGTATATCAGTTTTAGGCTTTTTCGGTATAAGAAAAGTGTATCGGGAATATCAGAAGCAGAAACTAATGCGAGATAATCCTGTTGTCGAGATAGCTGATCTGCATATCAAAGCACCTGTCCTCGAAGGCACAGACAATGATATTCTAAGGAAAGCGGCAGGACACTTTATCGGGACAGGCGATTTAGGCAAAGGTAATTACTGCATAGCAGCTCACAGCAGTACAATGTACAAGGAATACTTTAATAACTTAAAAAACGTCGAGATAGGTATGATAATAACCCTATACGATAAGGAAAAACATAAGTATTCCTATTCTGTAACCGAAAATTATATCGTAGAGCCTAATGAAACATGGGTGCTTGATGACTTCGGCGACAACAGGATAACTCTTATCACCTGTACCGATGACGGCACACAGCGACAAGTAGTTATCGGAAGGCTGAATTAAAATGCAGTAAAAATATTTGACAGTATCTATCGCTTATTTATTCAGAACATCGCTCATATTCAGCAGTGCATCAGCTTTTTCATCAGACAGCCTGCGGAAATTCTCAATCAAGTGCCGTTCGTTTTCCGTAAGATAGGTGCATTCCGTATCATCATTGAACATCTCAGCAAGTGAAGAACCGAGGGCGATTGCCAGACGATTCAGCGTTTCTATCGTAGGCTGCCTTGTACCTTCCTCAATGCCCTTGATATGATGCCCTGACACTCCTGTAAGCTGTGTAAGGCGGTACATAGACATTTTCTTATCTTCCCTGAGTTTGTGTAGTTTCTTGCCAACTTCCATAAAACCGCCCCTTTCGTATTGGTTACTATTATTATATACCTTATCGGACAATAAAATAATATCCGTTTGGGCTTGAATATATGGACATTTAGGTGTATAATATATAGTAACAAAAGTGAATAGGAGCTGCTGCAATGAACATTTACACTATCAGCTTTTTCGGACATAGATACATAGAGCGTGGAACGGAGATAGAAAACCGCCTTGACAAGCTCCTGCATGACCTGATAACGCAGAAGGAGTATGTTGACTTCCTGATCGGACGGGACGGCGATTTTGACTTGCTTGCTTCTGCTGCCATTAAGCGAGCTATCCGCAGTTACAGTTACGGCAATACCCATTTTACACTTGTCCTGCCGTATATGAAAGCGGAGTATCGTGACAACGAAAAGGAGTACCTTGACTATTATGATGAAGTCGAGGTGTGTGCCGAATCGTCCGAAGCTCACCCAAAGTCTGCTATCCAAGTCCGCAACCGCAGTATGATCGACCGAGCAGACCTTGTGGTATGCTGTATACAGCACAAAAGCGGCGGAGCATACCGCACGATACAGTATGCAGAGAAACAGGGCAAGGAGATAGTGAACCTTGCAGACGAAAACTGAATAAGCATCTGAAAAGAAAAATCAGGGCTATGCCTTCCGTACACGGTCACGGAGGACATAGCCCTTTCCTTATTCTATGATTATATCAGTCCTGAATCTCCTGCATCATAGTCGCACCGTCCTTGAAGCCAACCTTGTATGCAGCTCTCATTTCAGCGATAGCACTCTCACTATGTAAGTCACATAGCTTATGAAACAGGATAGTCTGTTCCTCTGTCAATGACTCCTCAAACGGGATAGCAGCTTGCTCCCACTCATCGGAGAAGTGATAGGTATTAACAGCCTCCAGTCTGCAATGAATAATCTCGTCAATCATATGTAATAATCCTTTCGATTTTGTGATTAGGTAGAACAATTAAACTTAATAACAGTCTATTCTGTTCCGCTTTATTATATTATATTCCATATTATCATTCCTTTTTGATCCAATCATCAAACAATGACCTGACAAGTACCGCATTATTAGGATCGGCACAGAAGCGGATAAACTGCTCCGCAACAAATTCAGGTGTCAAGCCCATAGGTGTGAGTATTTCTTTGAGCTGTTTCAAGAGATCATCGTCGATTTCAATACATATCTCAGCCATTTTCATCACTCATCAATCTCCCATGGTCTGCGCCAGTCTTTGAAGTGCCAGCAATCTTCCGAGCATTTTTCCTCGATATACTTACGCATTTCTGCTCCCGTACCTGGTGCAATGGTATCAAACTGCATATCAAAGCAT
>SFFP01000263.1 GCA_004556875.1 Ruminococcus flavefaciens | reverse complement strand
AACGAGGTTATCGCAGTATTCCTGTGTCAAAGCCTTCTTCTGTGCCTTTTCGTCATCTGACAGCAGGGGCAGATCATTTGCTGTCTCCATATAACAGCGTATAGCGTCATTGAACATTTGCTCGACTCTGTCATCGTTTTTGCGCTTAGCGGCTTTGTGGAGAGCTATTGTTGTATAGTCGTCATACCATGCAGGATCAGTTGAAACATCTTCAAGGTCTGCATAGCTGTCATCAAATTTCTTTATAGACTCTAAAACTTCTGCATATTCAGAAGCTGTGGTGTCGGGAGTAAAGTCATAAAATTCCGCATAAGCCTTGCGATTGCCGAGGATATACATAAAGTCCATAGAAAGCATTGGCATATCCTTTTTGAAGGGCGTGATTATATAGGAAACCATCTGCATAAAGCCCATATTCACCTTCATTACGGAAAGATTGCCGATATCCTCGATATCATACTGTGAAACGTCGAATTTGAGAACGCCGTACATCTTTATTTTCTCATATTCGCCTGCATCAACAGGGGTAAGCTTTGCATACTCTGATATAGTTTCCATGCCTTTGTCAAGAGTCCTGTTCATGACCTTCATGTTTTTTGAAGCATTGTAGGCGATAAAACCTGCCAGTATAGCAATGATGATAAAAATGGCAAGCAATACCTTAGGCCATTTTTTCTTCTTTTTCACTTCCGTATTTTTCATATAAACTCTCCTTTGATGTCATTTGATGCGCTTTTATTATATCATTACACTGTTTTGATGTCAAGATAAAAAAATCCCGACACCGAAGAACACTGAAACTTCGGTATCGGTTCAATGAGGATGATTTATTTAAGCCCTCGCAGGCTCCAGAGAGGCATTGAATGCTCTCTTAGGGGAACAGGGTATCAATCTGTTCTCTGTTAGTATAATAACACTTTGCTGAAATCAAAACAACTCATTTTTTGCAGATTAAGTGGACAAAATAATGAAAAAGACGGAGAGATGGACTCTCCGTTTTTGGTTTATGCCTTTTTAGCGGCAATTTCTTTTTCCAGCTCTTCTGCTCTGAGAAGCGCGGTATCAATGTGGTCGCAGAAGTTTTCTTTGCCCACCTGTTCGATAAATCCTGCCTTAGTCATTACCTTCATAGGCTGTTCGTTTACGTGAGAGAATACCACCTTTACGTTATGGCGCTGACAGCGCTTTACGATACGAATGAGAGCCTCAACGCCTGTAGCGTCCATAGCAGGAACATTTCTCATTCTTATGCAGAGAACGTCGATATTCTTGTCACTGAGCACGTATTTGTACTTATCTGAAGCCGCAAAGAACATAGGTCCGTTTATCTCGAAAACTCTTGTATTCTGAGGTATTTTCTTCAGGAGGATATTGTCGGGGTCTGTATCTTCATCGTCAATATCTACCCATGCGTGAGCCTCTGTAACATCAGCCATGCGCTTCATAAAGAGGAGCGAAGCCATTACCATTCCCACACCGATAGCAACAACAAGGTCAAATACAACAGTGAGTATCAGTGTTACGAAAAGTACAGCGATATCGCTCTTAGGAGCAGTTTTTACTGTGTTTCTTATATTTCTCCAGCCGCACATATTATACGCAACGATAAAGAGTATAGCGGCGATAGTAGGCATAGGGATAAGTGAAGCATAAGGCATGAGCAGTACAAGTATGATAACGAGAACTATAGAGTGTACCATGCCCGAAATAGGAGTACGTCCGCCGTTCTTAACGTTAGCGGCTGTACGTGCGATAGCGCCTGTAGCAGGGATACCGCCGAAGAATGCAGAACCGATATTAGCTGTACCCTGAGCGATAAGCTCCATATTTGAGCGGTGCTTTGAACCCACCATACCGTCTGCAACAACGCAGGAGAGAAGCGACTCAACAGCCGCAAGTACAGCGATAGTAAATGCGTTTGGAACAAGTGAGCGCACTCTTGCGAAAGTCACCTCAGGTACTGTAAGCTTAGGGAGTGAATTTGATATTGTATAAAGGTCGCCGATGGTGTTTACCTTGAGTCCGCTGAGCTTTACAACAGCAGAGCATACGATAACTGCGATAAGTGAAGCAGGTATCTTTTCCAGCTTTTTAGGCCAGAGGATAAGTATTGCAAGGGATAACAGACCTATGAGAAGCGCATACACGTTTGTAGAGCCGATAAACAGGCAGATAGCCTTTATCTTTTCGATAGTCTCGATAGGTGAGCTGAAACCGAGCTTTTCCTGCATTATCTCCTTGTCGAAGGTAAGTCCGAGGAAGTCCTTGACCTGTCCGAGGAGGATAGTGACGGCGATACCGAAGGTAAAGCCTGTTGTGATAGTTCCTGGGATATATTTTATAAGTGCGCCGAAATGGCAGAGACCCATGACGATGAGTATGATACCTGCCATTATGGTAGCAATGGCAAGTCCGCTCATTCCCTCAGTAGCTACGATACCTGCAACTGTGGTAGCGAATGCCGCAGTAGGACCTGCTATCTGTACACGGCTTCCACCCAGAAATGAAACAATGAATCCTGCGATTATCGCTGTGTAAAGACCCTGCTCAGGACCGACTCCCGAAGCAAGAGCAAGTGCTATGGAAAGGGGGAGTGCTATGATAGCAACGATTATACCTGCGATAATGTCCTTGATGAACTGTTCCTTTGAGTAGGTTTTCATTACCGAGAAAAGCTTTGGTTTGAGCTTTTCTTCCGTTGGTTTTACTGCTTTTTCAGCCATATCTCTAACCTCTTTCTCTATAATTCTCTGTAAATTGACACGCAACGTTTACTATTATACTACTAAAAATAGCGGTTTTCAAGAGATTTTCGATGCGGCGGAAAATTTTGTCGGATTATATATATTCCTGACGCAGGTGGAGAAATCATTCAGCAAATTAATAGACAGCCGTCTGTCCTCAGCCTGTATGG
>SFFP01000262.1 GCA_004556875.1 Ruminococcus flavefaciens | reverse complement strand
CAATTTCCCTTCTGTGTGTTTCTTTCTATGATAGTATTATATCCTGCGGATATGTGTATTCTGTGACAAAAAGCTGAATGAAAGAAAAAATCCTCACGTAAAAATCGTGAGGATTTATTTTTATTACTTATCAAGCCCCGAAACTGTAAACTCGACCTCTACCTTTGTCCACTCGTCAAATGCGCCTGTATCCACAAGCTGAGCGGAATAGCTTCCGTCGTTTATATCAGTCGGAGAATCACTGCTGAAGTTATTGAAAAGTGCTCCCTTATCGCTTCTTGCATCTCCCGGGAGTCCGTCATCGCTTACCCACTCATTGAAGATATTAGAGCGTATTGAGCCTGTCTCAGTATTGGTGTATCCATGCTTTTTGAGCTCGACATCCTTGCCGTCAACCTTTACCTTCTTTACAGTTATAACAGCATTCGGAAGCTCTTTCTCTCCCTCATGTATGATAACAGCAGCAAAGCCAAGTCCCTTTGGCTTATACTCGGTATCAGGATTTCCTGTAGCTCTGAATCTGAATCCCTTTGTGTCAGCATTAACGCTTACCTTATAATCGCCGTTTCCGTCGATGTGGACTACTCCTGCATCGAATGTGAGCTGGTTATTCTCGTCGTTTCCGCCGAGATACTGCATTTTGAAGTCCTTATCGGCAATAGCAAGGTACGCATCGCCGTTTCCTGCAACAACAGTATCCTCAAAATCTACGCCTGCAAGGTCAGCAGGTACTGATTTACTGGTCTTATCATCAACAGCAGGATCTGTTTTCACCTTTTTACTGCATGATGCAAACGCACACAGCATAGATGAAGCAGCAGCAATGGCAATTATTTTTTTGATTTTCATATCTTATCCTCTTTCTGTTACATACTTGTCGTACATAAATATCACTATTATAATAATACACGATAAATGCCGCAGGTTCAAGTTGCTTAATAGCCAAACTTTTTTCTGCGGCAAAAAAATGAATTGTGTAAAATAACTTACGACAGCTCGAACATACCCGTATAGAGCTGATAATACTTTCCTCTCTGTTCGATAAGCTCGCTGTGGCTGCCTCTTTCGATTATCTTTCCGTGCTCAAGCACCATTATCGCATGAGAATTTCTTACGGTCGAAAGTCTGTGTGCGATAACGAATACCGTTCTGCCCTCCATAAGAGAGTCCATACCCTTTTCGATAAGAGCTTCTGTACGTGTATCAATTGAGCTTGTAGCCTCGTCAAGAATGAGTACAGGCGGGTCTGCAACAGCAGCACGGGCAATAGCAAGGAGCTGACGCTGTCCCTGTGAAAGATTTGCTCCGTCAGCTGTGAGCATGGTGTCATAGCCGTTTTCAAGATGATTGATAAAGCTGTCGGCATTTGCAAGCTTAGCAGCCGCATATACTTCCTCATCTGTTGCGTCAAGTCTTCCATAGCGGATATTGTCCATAACAGTACCTGTGAAAAGATGTGTATCCTGAAGAACTATAGACTGCGAACGGCGAAGGTCATCTTTCTTTATCTTGTTGATGTTTATTCCGTCATAGCGTATCTTACCCTCAGGAACATCGTAGAAGCGATTGATAAGATTTATGATAGTAGTCTTGCCTGCTCCCGTAGAGCCGACAAAAGCTATCTTCTGTCCCGGCTTTGCGTAAAGCGAGATACCGTTGAGTACAGTCTTATTCGGCTCATAACCGAACACAACATCATCAAACTCAACATTTCCGCGCACCTCTGTATATGTAACTGTTCCGTCAGCCTTGTGCGGGTGTTTCCACGCCCATTTGCCTGTACGCTCAGAAGCTTCGGTGATAGTGCCGTCCTCGGCTATATCTGCATTGACGAGTGTAACATATCCCTCATCAGCTTCAGGCTCTTCATCTATAACGCGGAAGATACGCTCTGCACCTGCAAGCGCTGTAAGAACTGAGTTGAGCTGCTGTGATACCTGTGTTATAGGCTGTGAGAATGAACGTGTGAACTGGAGGTAGGATATAACAGTACCTACAGTCATGCCGCCTATTCCCTTTACAGCCATGATACCGCCTGCAATAGCAGTTGCGGCATAGTGGATATAGGAAAGATTGTTCATTATAGGCATAAGAACGTTTGCAAAGGTATTGGCGTGTGAAGCGGCTTTATAAAGCTCCTCATTGAGTGCATCGAACTCCTCTCCTGCCTTGTCCTCATGGCAGAATACCTTTACTACCTTCTGTCCGTCTATCATTTCCTCGATATAGCCGTTTACTCTGCCGAGTGCCATCTGCTGAGCCGCAAAGCCTTTACCGCTTCGCGAGCCGACAAAGCCTATTACCTTTACTACGATGAACAGCATAGCTACCACGAGTATGGTAAGTCTCCAGCTGTATATGACCATTGCAATGAAAACGCCTATGATAGTTATTGCAGAGCTGATGAACTGAGCGATACTGTTGCTGAGCATTTCACGTATAGCGTCCGTATCGTTCGTATAAAGGCTCATAAGCTCGCCGTGCGTGTGCTTGTCAAAGAAGCGTATAGGGAGCATCTCCATTTTGCAGAAGAGGTCATTTCTTATACGCATGAGAGTAGTTGTGGATATCTTCATCATCATGCGCTGATATAAAAGCGATGAAAGAGCGCCTACGGCATAGATAACTATCATGACCGTAAGTATGCCGATGAATTTCCCGTATTTCCAGTGCCCTGTCTTGATAGCATCTTCGATATTATCAATAACAGGCTTTAAAAGATAGTTTCCTGCGATACCTGCAAAGGCGCTGAAAAGTATACCGATGAGCACCAGAATGAATTGCAGTTTAAATCCGTGCATATAGCTGAAAATACGCTTGAGCGTAGCAAAAGCATTTTCAGGCTTTGCCATTGGTCCCTGTGGTCTTGGCGGCATTATTCATCAGCTCCTTTCTGCTGTGACTCATAAACCTCGCGGTAT
>SFFP01000261.1 GCA_004556875.1 Ruminococcus flavefaciens | reverse complement strand
TGTAGCATTTTATTCAGGTGCTGACAACGCTCTCACAGTGGCTTTCACCTATGCACTTTTGGAGCCCTTTTTCTGCATTTCTATTTTACCATAAACACCACACAAGAAAATGATAATCTATTGTTACAGATAAAGCGGATTTGTGCTTTTGACCTCTAAAATCAAATCAAAAAATCAATCATTTGGCGGACGATGTTCCATATAATTGGAGCGTTATCCGCTATTTTTATGCCTGAAAACCGAATACAGAGATAACGCTCCTCAGCAATGGGGGGCATTTTTTATTGTCAAAACTTATGAATCCCAGAATCACCATAAATATCAGGCTTGATAATCATAGCTGCACATTATTTTGCTGATGTATCACTTTATTACATTATATCATGTCTGCTGTTTTAATTAAGCGAAATGAAAAATAGGAGGTTTTTTATGTCTGAATGCCAGATCATCACGATCAGCGATGATAAGCTGTCCTGCGAAGCAACAGCTATACTGCTGAGAATGCTCAATTTTCCCGATACGGACTATCATACCGCAGAGGAGCTTTGTCCGTTCTTTGAGAATGATTCTCTGAAAACTATCAGGAACGCTCTGAACGAACTTTACAATGCAGGCTACCTCCGACGCAGCGGTAAGACCTATATGGTCAATAAGGTCAGGATCACACAAATGAAGCTCGCTTAAGATGAAAACAGGAGGAAAATGGATATGTCTGCTAAAAAAATAAAAAAGGTCAAAACAATGCCATCATCGGTGTGCCGTGTCAATAAAAATGCAAACTATACAGTAATGAGCAACTATCATCTGCGGTCAACTAACCTCAGTCTGAAAGCAATCGGGCTTCTGAGTAAGGTTCTTTCTTTGCCGGAGAATTGGGATTACTCTATCTCAGGTCTGACAGCTATCTGCAAAGAGAAAGAAACAGCGATCAAGGCAGCATTGGACGAACTGAAGCATTGGGGTTACCTCACTGTGACTAAGCTGATGCCGAATGAAACGAAGAGCGGTCGTATAGAGTATGTCTATGACTTCTATGAGTATTCAGAAAAGGATTCGCCTGATGCAGACCGGGACGATGATGATACATACGATGAGGACGAAGAAACATCCGCTGCCGAAGTAAACTCCATAAAAAAAGCTCCGCAAGGAGCAGAAAAACAAGGCATAGAAAATCTACCTCTTGAAATTCTACCAGTAGAAATTCAAGAGGTAGAAAATCAGGGACAAATAAATACTAAGAAGATAATAAAGAAAAATCAAATACTGAGTGATCAAGTATCTATCAATCAGTCCCACTCCGTTAGCGGAAAAGCTGTTGAAAATGATGAAAAACAGACAGACGGACGGATTGACGGATATATCTGCGAAAAAGAGATTTATACCGAAGTAGTGAAAAACAACATCGACTTTTCCTACTTTGCAGAATGGCTCGGTGATGAGGAAGAAGCTGAGGAGATCGTTCAGATGATCGTTCGGCGGATATGTTCCCGAAAGAAAACGGAGCGTATCTGCGGACAGGACTTCCCCAGGGAAGTTGTCAAGTCCGCTATGCTAAAGGTTGATATAAACGTTCTTGAAAATGCTATTGAGCAGATGAAGCGTACAGACAATGTGCGGAACTATGAGAGTTATCTTATCAGCACTCTGTTCAACGAAGCCAACGGCAAGCGTTTCAAGGAAAATGCTGAGGGACGATGGGCTGAGTATGCTGTCAAGAGAGATTTTGGCGGTTATGATGACTGAACGTTCCTGAGAGGAGGTGGTGGCTATGGAAGGGGAGAAGAAACCGGACGTAGCTGCTTGAAAGACGGCAAATGAGCTTTTTTGAAAGGAAGGTGAAGATCATGGCTAAGTCTATTCTGACACCGGAGGGCGATCTCGTCAACTACGATAACCTGATTGCGGTCAGCGTCGAAGTGCGTCCTGTCGGTGTCGATGAGGAGCATTCGGAAGATGAATACTGTATCGTTGGCACAGATGTGACCAACAAGGAAAATCTGCTGTATCACTCGCCCGACTATGACAAGGTGATGAGTGTCCAGCGTGACATTACCCGTTGGCTCCAGAGTGAAGCATTTTCAACTTTTGAGATGCCGACCGCAGACGAAGGCGGTGATGCGTAATGCCGTCCGACTATGAGAACGGTGCGAAGAAAACCATTGACATTTCAATCAAGGCGGAGAAAATGACCGCTGATGTGCTGAAATCGGCATTGCAGGAGTTTATGTCGGGCAAGGCAGAGAAAAAAGGGCGAATGACCTATAAGCAGTTGCAGGCTAAGTCGCCGTCCAAGCTTGACAGCATTGCGGTTTCAGACAGGAATATCGGAGATTTTCTGAAAACCGCACGAAAATACGATGTGGATTTTGCCCTGAAAAGAGATAAAAGCACCACTCCGCCTACATATCATGTTTTCTTTTCTGCTGCTAAGACAGAGGATTTCAAGAGAGCGTTTTCAGAGTATGTCGGCAAGGGACAAGGAAAATCTCAGAAGCGTGGTGAGTTTACCCGTGAGCAGATGCAGCAGCAGGCTCAGAAACTCAGGAGCAAACCTCGCAAACAGAAACAGAGAGAGAAAACAAGGGAGAACAGACGATGATCTACGGCTATTTCATGCCTGCACCCGTTCCACGGGCAAGGGGCGATGATGTTTTTACGGCGGTTTTTGATGCCGATACCAACAGAAAGGAAAGGTCTGCAAATTGCAGATCGACACGAGAAAACTCAAAAAGCTGATCATCAAGACTATCCCCTATGTAGCTTTCTCTTATGTGGGTAACCTGATCGGCTTTGCGTACCGAACCGCTGAGGGTGACGGATTTCAAGAAAAAATCCTGCCTTTCATGAGCAATCTCGGTGTGGCGTTTGCACGAATCTTTCCCAGTTTACACCCGTTTGATCTTCTTTTCGGCTTGGTTCTTGCG
>SFFP01000260.1 GCA_004556875.1 Ruminococcus flavefaciens | reverse complement strand
AACGGTAAGCTGATACACAAGGCTTCAGATCACAACACAAAACGCTGTGAGGTTGAGAAATGGGTATTCCTTCCTCACTCCGACTTTGAAAGGCTGAAAGCAAACCCATACCAGGAGCATGAGGCGATAACTGCTGCCAGAGACCTTATGTACGAAGACAAGGAGGCTTACCACTGCATAATGCTGCTTGACGAGTACGGCGAAGACGGACTGCTCATCGAAGCTGAAGGATTTGATTATCCTCGCCTTTCCATGTTCGTGCCTGATGCCGTCAATATCTATAAAAGGTATATGACAGCAGAGTCAGATTATACTATCCACGATATGATAATCGCCTCTGTGGAGCGAATAGCTGAGCTTTCCCATAAAGGACAAACGGATTTCATTTCTGATAATATGATCGACATGGATGAAATCGAGAGTCTTGTCAAAAATGCTATCGTACAGCAGCTCGCTATGCGAAATGATATTGAAACAGCTGAGAATATTGACATAGGAATTGGATATCAGCCGGATATCAGAGTTAAGCCCAAAGAACTCACCGCGCTGAAGTTCTACTGTCCCCTTAAGGTTCAGCGAGAGATCAATCCTTCATTTGATGAGAATGAAGACGAATTCTTTGAGGGCACCGAGGAACTCTCAGATTTCGAGGTGCTTGAGTACGAAAGTGAGATTAGCGGAGCTATTGAGGCGTATCAGTCAGACGAGGAAGAAAACCGTGGAATAATGGCGTATCTCGGAGACAGAAAGCGTTTCGCAGATAAGGTCTACTCCATATTCCCTTCCGTTGAGAAGGTCGGCGACAGGCTCATGGGAGTGTTTACCTGCCAGATCTGCGGTGAGCTTGACAGCTACGAGTATGACGAATTGCTTCAGGAGCTCCGTGGACAAGCAAGTGATGGGTGGGCCGAGTCTTTTGAGCAACATGAGATCCACACTTCCGAGGGAGATATCTATGTCAGGTCTTATGCATTGGTATCATCCCGAAGGACCTGATGATGAGATAGCCGAAAAGGTATATTCTGCTCACTGTACTGTTGAAGTAATAAACGGCGAACTCACAGGTGTCATAACCGCCAAGATAATTGGTGAGCTGTCTGATGAGTCGATGGCAAAGTTCACAGACTACTGCGTCGGTCAGCTGAGTGATGGCTGGGGCGAATCGCTGGAGCAGAAATATATGAGGACTGAAAACGGTGAGATCAATATCAGCTTCTGGTCGGACGATGAATCATGGGCTCTTGTGCCCGAGGACGAGTATTTAAGCGATAATACACAGGATATGGAGATGAGTATGTGAGTAAAGTAGAGATCAATATACCTCCGCAGTTTTCTGAAGTTATCGAGAAAGCTGCGGAAAAAGAAGGAATAACCGCAGACGAACTGGCAGAAAGAGCTATGAAGAAACTCTTGGAGAGGAGCGATGAGAATGTCAGAAACTGAGAAAAAAGGCATAACAGTAAAGATCGATGCCGACCTGCACGCTCAGGTCAGGCAGTACATCGAAGCAAACGGTATGACAATGGCGGAGTTCGTATCAAAAGCACTTGATGACGAGCTCCACCCTAAGACAACTATCAAGGAGGAAAAATATATGGGAAATATGCGTACAATGGCGTTTCAGGTGCCGGAGGATTTATTCCTTCAGATCAAGGATTATCTGGACAGGCACCACATGACACAGAAGCAGTTCGTACTCGGTCTTATCCAGGATGAGCTTGACCGTGACTATGAGGAACAGCAGGCAATGGCTGAAAAGCAGCAGTCAGAGGACGAACCTGACGAGGATGAGGATGAAGACCTCGATGAGGACGAAGACGAGGACCTGTCTGAGGAAGACGAAGAATCAGAGGATGAGGACGAAGATGAAGACCTCGATGAATCCGAAGATCCGGAAGAATCTGAGGACGAGGGAATGTCTATGAATATGTGAGGTGTTCAGGTGAAAGGATTTCCGTCAAGAGAACAGGTTGAGCGCATAAAAGCTCAGTATCCCGAAGGAACAAGGATATGCTGCGAATATATGCCTGATGATCCGAATCCGATAGCCCCCGGAACTGTCGGGAAGGTAATGTATGTTGACGATATCGGAACACTGCACTGCGCTTTCGATAACGGAAGACAGCTCGGACTTGTTCCCGGAGTTGACAGTTTTCATGTGGTGCAGCCTGTATCAGAAGCTAAAAAAGAACTGACAGAGAAACACAGCAGTCGATACGGTGACGTTTATGTCTCTACCTGTTACGATAATTCTATCCCAAGAGTTGATGATAATGGCAACGAGATGCTCTGTGAAGGATACTACTGTCAGGTGTTCAGCGACAGCGATTGTACGAATGAGATCGATAATTTCTGTCTTGCAGAAGGTATTGAGATCACAGACCTGTCGGATGAAGCTGTTGCGGCTGGTATCAAGAGCTACCTTGGCTTGAATAATGGGGATATAGCTCAGGATGAGGACGAATCTCAGGGAATGTCGATTGACTTATGACAGCTGATATGCTATAATTAGGTTGATTAATATCATTAATAACGAGGTGATATAATTGACCGACAAAGAAAGACAAACAGTTATTCAGTCTTTTTATGATAGCATTCCTGCTGATATTTCAAATGATTTACTTCTCAAAAAGATAATAGCCATTCCGAATAAAGAAGAACGAAGTATTATTGCTAAATACGAATGTGACTCAGAAATTGATATAGTTGCTTTTGATATGTTTGGTTGGAAATATCCGGAAGGTGCTCACTCTCTAACATAAGGCGCAAAACAAATTCGCCGAGAATGTTTTTGTTTGTCAAACGCTTTGGCGCAAACTCAATAATTCCCCTTGCCGCCTCGCAATAATCCGCCTCGGCGTGTGTGCGTTTGTATTTTAAAAGCGCCTTTATCGTTTCATTTTTGTTAATGTGATTAAAAATAAATAAA
>SFFP01000259.1 GCA_004556875.1 Ruminococcus flavefaciens | reverse complement strand
GTTTCTTGGGATTTTGAGTTCATAGATAGAGTAATTATTATCCAGCTGAATGAAATCAAGGATGCTGTCTGAGGCGTATTTAGTAGCAACACGCAGAGCCATCTGTTTTTCGGGGTAAACTACTTCATCTGCGCCGTTCCTCAGCAGGAACTTCATCTGTACATCATTGGTTGCACGTGATATGACCTTTTTTGCTCCGAGTTCCTTGAGCAGAGAAGTTGTTTCGAGAGATGTCTGGAACAAACCACCAAGTGCAACGATACATACATCATAATTTCCTATTCCCAAAGAACGAAGGAATTCTTCGTTAGTACCGTCACCGATCATTGCATCAGTCACATACGGCATTATTTCGTTAATACATTCTTCATTGATATCAACAGCCATTACCTCGCAGCGCAGTTCCTCCATGCGCTTTGCAATGTGACTTCCGAATTGTCCAACTCCAATTATCAAAACTGATTTCATATTCATTCTCCTTTATCCTACTGTTATTTTTTCAAGCGGCAGACGTGAATTTCTGTTTTCGGCAGAAGGAAGTGCCGCATAGATCATTGTTAATCCGCCGACCCTCCCGAAAAACATCAGTATCATCAGTATCACACGGGATACAGCAGACAGACCGCTTGTAATGCCTAGTGTCAGTCCTACTGTACCGACAGCTGAGCCTGTTTCAAACAGACAGGTCAGCAGCGGAATATCTTCTACTCTGCTGATAATGATACCGCTTGTAAAGAACAATACAAGATACATGAAAAGAATTGCACCAGCACTGCGGACCGCTTCATCTGATATTCTTCTTTTGAAGCACTGCACATCATTTCTGCGGCTGAATACTGTGATCGCAGAAAGGAACAGAACAGCAATAGTAGCTGTTTTCATACCGCCTGCGGTGGAACCCGGTGAGCCGCCTATAAGCATAAGAATGATCATAATGGCTGTACCCGATTCGTCCATAGCAGCGAGATCAGTTGTGTTAAAGCCGGCAGTTCGGGTAGTGACAGACTGAAACAGGGCATGAATCGTCCTGTTGTGGATACTCTCACGGTCATATTCATAAAAGAAGAAATACAGCGCAGGAAGTATTATCAGGACAGCAGATGTCATCAGTACGACCTTGCTTTGCAATGAAAAACGCCTGAATCTGTGCTTGTGTGTTCCGATATCGCCCCACACGAGAAAGCCGATGCCTCCTGTGATGATCAGCAGCATAATGATAATATTAAGATAGATATTGCTATGGTAAGATGTCAGAGAGGAGAAAGGTTCCCTGACTCCGAACAGATCAAATCCTGCGTTACAAAAAGCGGATATGCTGTGAAATAAAGAATACCATAGTCCCTTTGCAATACCAAAATCATTGCAGAAAACAGGTGCGAGCAAAGCTGCACCGATCAGCTCTATGATGAGCGAGGTTTTGAGTATAAAGCCTGTCAGCTTCACGATACCGCCTACCTGCGGTGCTGAGATGGATTCCTGCATCGTACTGCGCTGCCACAGACCTATCTTCCTGCCTGATGCTCTGATAATAGCTAAACCTATGGTGATAACGCCCATGCCGCCGATCTGTATCAGCATCAGAATGACCGCCTGCCCGAACAATGACCAGTAGGTGGCAGTATCTTTTACAACAAGTCCTGTCACACAGGTTGCGGAAACAGCGGTGAACATCGCATCATCAAATCTCGTCACACACCGCTGCCTTGATGAGACCGGCAGCATCAGAAGTAGCGTACCTACCAGTATCAGGCAAAAAAAGCTGATAATGATGACCTGAAATGAAGTCATATGATTTCTGTTTTTTGCTCTATTTTTATGTAACATCGTACACCTCTCGTCCAAATGATAGCTTTATTATATCACATGAGCGGTTAAGATGCTGTTAAGATTACGGTTACGGTGTTAAGATTTCGTTAAGGCACAATATTGATGTGTGCTGCTTGACCGTAGCCTACTGGCGCGCCTGTAAACCGTTCCGTACAAGTTCATTTCAGCGTTATGGCGCGCGCCACAATGACAGCATACCCTTTTGGAACTGAATAACAGACATAGACCTGAGATTTGCTCACACAAGCACTTCTCAGGTCTATTCTTTTTCAGGCGGTTAGTTTTCCGCTCCGCAGGCTCGGACAGCTCTGATGGGCATTTCCGTTCGTCTGAGGTGGATGTCAAGCAGAGGTCGGCTCTGTGATCCCGTGTTCTGCTTCATACTCCCTGACACGGCGGTAAAACGTATTAGCCGACAAGTCCATTCTCCGCATAAAGTCTCTGCCTGTTATGTTCTTCGACTTCCATTCCCAATAGAGCTGCCCGAACCTCGTCCAGTCGATCTCAATGGGCTTTCTGCCTGTGTACTTTCCCTGCGCCTTAGCGATCTCGATGCCCTCACGCTGTCGCTGTTTGAGCTGTTCTCTTTCAAGCTGAGAGAGTGCAGCGAACACGGTCAACATGAATTTGCCCGCAGGAGTATCGGTGTCGATATTCTCCTTATGGCTGATGAGGGTAACACCTTTTTCGGTGAGGGTGTCGATGATGTTCAGTAAGTCTTTCGTGGAGCGCCCCAAACGGCTGATGCTCTCAATGTATAGGGTGTCACCCTCACGCACATAGTCAAGCATTGCCCTGAGCTGAGGGCGGTCTTTGTTAGCTCCCGAAATCTTCTCGGAGAAGATGCGGTCAACCTGATAGTCGCACATGATCTCCTGCTGACGGGCGGTTTCCTGATGTTCCGTAGACACACGGATATAACCTATTTTGCTCATATTTTCAGTTCCTTTCTTATGTATAAATATTTTTCTTTCTGTTGATATACGATTGACTTTTTTATTGTGGTGTGAAGTGTTATACTGAAAGAGCAGTCGACAAACACCCAAAAATCTGGTAGAATAAAAATAATAAAACCGGAAAGGGAAAACGACTATGAAGTACAGT
>SFFP01000258.1 GCA_004556875.1 Ruminococcus flavefaciens | reverse complement strand
TAAGAAATTCAAAGCAACGATCTCATCACGCTGCCTGATATATGCCTATTTCAGATTTTGGGTATTCTATGACTGCACATTTCTTGACAATTCCAGAAAATGTCAGCTTTGTAACACCTGAACCTGTCTTTTCGGGAGCATCCGAGCAGTAGCCTGCCACCCAGAAATCATCACCCGAGAAGAGCTGTGTATCATCTGTCTTTTCAGCAGGCGGAAAATCTTCCTCAGGCTTCATGGTCTTGTCGCCCTTATAGAGGTAAAGACCTGCCGCCGCACCAACGATAGCCGCATTGTAGTCGATAGTTACCTCGTTGTATACCCAATCCTTTGTTACATCGTTGTGCTCGTCGTTTTCATCAGGACCGCCTGCAAGCGCACCATAGAGTACGTGCTTGTGCTCAGCAGGGTCTTCTGCCATTGTAAGTCCCGAAGCCGCGCGGTGATGAGGGAACTTTACCGAATTCTCGCCGTAACCTACTACATAGCTTTTGCCGAGAGGGTTGTCGCCGATGATGTATTCCATCTGTCCAAGCGCCCACTGTGAGAAGGTATAGTCGGGATTTTTCGGGTTATACTTGTCCTTGCCCTTGTTGTACTTATCGTAAACGAGAGCCGTGAATTGTACTGCGGTGTTGTATCTTGCGCTTCCCCATGTATCAAGGTGGAAGTAACCTGCAGGAGTGAGCTTCTTTGTCATTACCGTATTTATAGCCTTAGCTTCCATTTCCCAGAAGTCAAGCACCTCATACTGTCCCCTGCCTATAGCAACACGGGTCTCTTCGCAGACCTCCGGATAGATGTCCTGTATGCGTCCGAAAACAAGTCCTACACCGTTCCACATATCGTTCCAGCAGAGCACATATCCCGGAGGTGCATAATAGTCGATGTATTTCTCACAGGCTTCAAGGTAATCATGGTCACGGGTAATGAGATATAGCCAGCCTGCGGCAAAGCAGAAGTCGTCCTCCCACTTGCTTGACGTATAAAAGCTTGCAGGACCGTCCTTGCCCTGTCCTACTTTTTTCTCATTCTTATTTGCAAAGTCAAACAGTGCCTTCGCATAGTCAAGGCACTTCTCAGCGTACTCGGGGTCAGTATCCTTGAAGTTGTAATAGTTTATGGCAAGTGCCGCAGCACTCTCTGAAACATCATCGGTTGTGGGAAGTTCAGACGTTGCAAAGAAAGCAGGTCTGCCCATTGCGTCTATCTCAGGAGACTGCCAGTAGCTATGGTCAACAGCACCATCGCCTACCTGATAACAGAATGCCACTACATCGCCCTTTTCATCGCGGAAGGTACTGCGCATGAAGTAATCACAGAAATAACGGCATATAGTCTCGGCATGAGCCGCCTGTCCCGTCTCCTCATAAGCCTCGCGGAACTCATAATATCCCCATGACACAACAGAAGCCGCATAAGCCTCGGGAAGTCCGAATTTTACGTGGTCGCCTGCGTCATGGAAGCCGCCCGACACATCAATAAAACCGTCGCCGTCAGGGTCAAGGATATCCTTGTACTTTGTCATGAAGGACTCTGACATATTCGCACCTGTATGGTCGCTGTCAATGGGGTGCATAGGTACTTTCGCATCGTAAACGTGACAGTTTCCGCGCCATGACAGGAGATTATTGTCGGAAACTCCTGTACCGCACATATTTGCGTCATAGAAATAAAGTGTATACTGCAAAAGCTTTGCCCAGTTGTTCTCAGTCTCGGCATAGTCCGCAACATCAGGCGTTGTCGCCGCAAATGCAGTTGTACCTGCTCCCGAAGCCGTCAGTGCCATAACTGCCGCAGAAGCAAAGGCGGATAGTCTTTTCATTATTTTCATAAACTCATTCCTTTCTGAAGGTCAGATTTATTCTCATTTCAATTTTAACTCATATTCAAAGATATGTCAACGCATTACTTGCGGATTTGCTGTTATTCGAAAAATACTATTATGCTTGAAAAACACAGGCTGTTATGATATAATCGATAAAGAAAGATAATGCTTAATGTATTTTTCAAAATTTTCAGAGTAAGAAGGAATAAATTATGTTATGTCTTATGTTGGATTCAGCCAATTCAATCATTACTATTGTATCATTAGTGCTTGGACTTGCTTCTGTTATACTTGCTTATGTTTCGATACACAAAGCAAATAAAGACTCAAAAGATGCAAATATAATGTTCAAGCATATTGCAATGTCACAGGAATATCTGATGCAGAAAGCCGTTCAGCTCAAACCTGCTGACCAGCACGTTGTAAATCTGGATAAAGACACTGTCTGTTTTGAAAAACTCAGCCATTTTAAGCCTTCAAACATTGATGAAATATGCAAAGAACTTGCAAAGCTATCAATAAAGCCAAATCTCCTTGAGGGAATAAGGAAATTTTTAAAAGATAAGACTAAACATGAGTACAGCACAAATTTCCGCAGCAAAGCAGGTACAAAAACTCAGGATCAATCTGCTGTTGAAAGCAATGCAGAATTAATAACAATAATACATAAATTAATTGATTACGGCATTTATGTATCCTATAGGATATGATAATGCAGCATTATGCCGTATCATTGCCCGACCTTTTTACGCAAGCGCTGTCAGCCTTGACACGTTTACCGTAATGGTTTATAATTGAATAAAGCATTATCATCAATCAGATGTCCTGTTTATTGCAGGACAATACGATCAAGGAGGTGCTTCGTGGGAAATAAAGGTCTAAAAGAAGGACTGAAACACGCAGATTTCATAATCCTCGACATGATATGCCTTCAGCTATGCTTCACCATAAGCTACTGGATGCATATAAGCTTCACTAATCCATATCGTTATGAAGATTATCAGTATCAGGCTGTAATACTTACCACCTGTCAGCTCCTCGTTATTGTATTTTCCAACAACTACAGGGGGATACTGCGGCGAGGGAAAATAGATGAGATAATATCTGTAGTAAAATATATATCC
>SFFP01000257.1 GCA_004556875.1 Ruminococcus flavefaciens | reverse complement strand
GCAATGATCGAGAAGTACAACACTCCCGAGAAGGTTGCAGCAGGTCTTGCTGAACTCAAGGAAGCATGGGCTAAGCTCCTCGGAATCCTCAACGTTGCTACTCCCGATGACAAGGTTGACCGCATGGTCAATATCTGGAACCAGTACCAGTGTATGGTTACTTTCAACCTCTCACGTTCTGCTTCTTACTTTGAGAGCGGTATCGGCAGAGGAATGGGCTTCCGTGACTCCAACCAGGATCTTCTCGGATTTGTACACCAGATTCCCGAAAGAGCAAGAGAAAGACTTATCGACCTTGCCGCTACCATGCTTGAAGACGGCGGTGCATACCACCAGTACCAGCCGCTTACAAAGAAGGGCAACCACGAGCTCGGTTCAAACTTCAATGACGATCCCCTGTGGATGATCCTTGCAGTTTCGGCTTATATAAAGGAAACAGGCGATGTTTCTATCCTCGACGAAATGGTTCCTTACGAGAACCGTGATGAGCTTGCAGCTACAATGCTCGACCACATGAAGAGAGCATTCTACCATGTAGTTAAGAAGGTAGGTCCTCACGGACTTCCGCTCAGCGGCCGTGCAGACTGGAACGACTGTCTTAACCTCTCCTGCTTCTCAGATAAGCCCGGCGAGTCATTCCAGACATACAACAACAAGGAAATGTTCACAGAGCCTCCTTTCTACAGCAATGTAGCGGAATCGGTAATGATTGCAGGTATGTTCTGTGCTATCGCTCCCGAGTATGTTGAGATGTGCAAGCTCAAGGGCGACGAGGCTGAAGCCGCAAAGGCACAGGCTGAGATTGAAAAGATGAGAGCAAATACTCTCGAATACGGCTTTGACGGCGAATGGTTCCTCCGTGCTTACGACCACAACGGCAACAAGGTCGGCTCACACGAGTGCGAGGAAGGCAAGATATTCATCGAGCCTCAGGGCTGGTGCGTAATGGCAGGTCTGGGCAAGGACAAGGGCTATGACATCAAGACTCTTGACAGCGTAGACAAGTATCTGAACTCACAGCACGGTCTTGTACTGAACAACCCTGCATTCACAAAGTATTATATAGAGTACGGCGAAATCTCCACATATCCCGGCGGATATAAGGAGAACGCAGGTATCTTCTGCCACAACAACGCATGGATAATCTGTGCAGAAGCGGCTGTAGGCAGAGGCGACAAGGCATTTGAGTACTACTCAAAAATCGCTCCCGCATTCAGAGAGGATATATCCGATCTTCACCGCACAGAGCCTTATGTATACGCTCAGATGATTGCAGGTAAGGACGCTCCTCGTCACGGCGAAGCTAAGAACAGCTGGCTTACCGGTACTGCCGCTTGGAACTTTGTAGCTGTATCGCAGTACATCTTAGGTATCAAGCCCGAATACAACGGTCTTAAGATTGATCCTTCCATTCCTCACGAGTGGGACGGCTTCACAGCTTCAAGACTGTTCAGAGGCGCAACCTACGAGATCACAGTAAAGAACCCCGATCACGTTTGCCACGGCGTTAAGTCCGTTACAGTTGACGGCAAGGCTGTTGACAGCAATGTTATCCCCGTATTTGAAAACGGCACTCACAAGGTTGAGGTTGTTTTAGGCTAAGGGTTACAGGTAATATAAGAAAAGCTCCCCGTCAGGTTTGACGGGGAGCATTTGTGTTGACAATTGAAAGAAATTGTATTAAAATATCAGTAAGACTTATATCCGGAGGTGCTTATATGCGGCCTATGTCAGATGAGAGAGCAATAGAAAATGCAATAGTATCCACACAAATGGAAGGTTTTGAAGTAACCGAGAGCGATAGAAAGCTTCTGATGAAAATAGCCAAAAAAGAAATCACGCTTGATGAAGCCCTGAAGAAAATTAATAGTAGTTATAGGAACTGATTATGGCGTATAGTTTACATTCAACAGATTTCGATTTTTATGAGGGTACGCATATTCTTATTAACAAATTGGATATTCACAACGAGGAACAGCTCAATAAGAATGAAACAATAATAACCGCATATAAAGCATCTGAATTGATATCTCAACCATTAACACCAAACTTCTGTTTTGAAGATTATAAAAAAATTCATAAGCACTTATTCGAACTCCTATATGATTGGGCTGGTGAAATAAGAACAATTGATTTATCTAAAAGTGCTACAAATTTTGTTGCACCTGATAAAATTCAATCTTTAGGTGAAAGTATTTTTAAACGGTTACAGGAACTAAGCTATTTTTAACACCTCAATCGAAATGAATTTATTGATGAAATTTCTGATTTGTATCATAGCATTAATATGCTTCATCCGTTCAGAGAAGGAAACGGTAGAACAGAACGAGTGTTTTTTATGCAACTAATCAGAAACGCCGGTTATGATATTGACTATACTGCTATGCAATCAGATATACTCATGATTGGCAGTATACAGGCGTCAAGTGGCGTAATGGATATGCTTAAAGATTTTTTTGATAATAATATTTCATAGAGTGAATGCATTTACTCCCCGCCGGGTTGGCGGGGAGTTTTTGTGTTGACAAGTGAAAAAAATTGTATTAAAATATCAGTAATAAATCCTTGAGGTGATACCATGAAAATTGACTATACCGCTCTCGGAAAACGCATAGCAAAGCGCAGAAAAGAACTCGGCTTGAAGCAGTACGAGGTCTGCGAGCTGATAGACGTAAACTACAAATATCTCTCAAATATAGAAACCGGCAGGAGCGCACCGAGCCTTGAACTCATAATGAGCCTTTGCTCCGTGCTGAATACGACACCCGACTATTTCCTGCTCGGCACTGCTTCCGCAGAGCTTTATGACAATGACATCGCATCAAAGATATCACCTATGACAGATGAACATAAAAAGCTTATCAGCGGTATGATACAGCTTATCGCCGAAATTGAAAGTAATTGAATATAAAACGCCGCTCGTCTGACTATGCAAACGGGCGGCTTTATTCTCCCTATTC
>SFFP01000256.1 GCA_004556875.1 Ruminococcus flavefaciens | reverse complement strand
CTTCATCCTTCTGTCAACGTTTTCGGCGAGGTCCGGATCAACATCGTAGTAGTCAGCGATGGCGTATGGCGAACCAGCCTTGCCCTTTACCACCTCAGCATGTTGGGTAGGAATTCCATAAGATGAGTAGTTTGTCTGTGTGGCATGACGAATCACACCTGTATACCAAATATGTGTAAAGCCCATGTCATGAATACGGGCCAGAACCTCATCAGTAAAGTTATTAAGCTTTCCGCAACCGTTTTCTTCTATTGTACCATTCTCCTTGCAATTGGTATTCTGATTGCCAAAGAGTCGAGGGAGAACCTGGTAAATAATAATTTTTTCCTTCATTTAGCGGTCTATACGTAAAGAATGAAACGCTTTATCTTCCCAACAACGCCTTTGCTGAGAAAATAAAGCGCTGACTATAATTAAATCTCAATTAAGCAATGCCGTGAGCAGCTACATTCTTGTCGATGCGGCCAATCATACCCTGCAAAGCCTTGCCTGGACCACACTCTGTGAAATCATCAGCACCATCAGCAATCATAGCCTGAACAGATGAAGTCCAACGTACAGAACTTGTGAGCTGAGCGATGAGGTTCTGCTGAATCTCAGCAGGATCAGTATGAGGCTTACCGTCTACATTCTGATAAACAGGGCACTTAGGAGCAGAGAAAGTAGTCTTCTCGATAGCTGCCTGAAGCTCATCCTTAGCAGGCTGCATCAATGGAGAGTGGAAAGCACCGCCCACCTTCAAAGGCAAAGCACGCTTAGCACCAGCAGCCTTCAACTGCTCACAAGCAGCATTGATAGCATCAACATTACCAGAAATAACGAGCTGACCAGGGCAGTTATAGTTAGCAGCAACAACTACGTTGCCCTCTGTGCTTACCTGAGCGCAGATTTCCTCAACCTTCTCATCAGGCAAACCGATGATAGCAGCCATAGTACCAGGATTAGCCTCGCAAGCCTTCTGCATAGCATTAGCACGTGCAGCAACAAGCTTCAAACCATCCTCGAAAGCCATTGCACCAGCAGCTACCAATGCAGAGAACTCACCGAGAGAGTGACCAGCAACCATTGCAGGCTGGAACTCCTCACCCAAGCAGAGAGCAGAGATAACAGAGTGGAGGAACACAGCAGGCTGTGTAACCTTGGTTTCCTTCAACTGCTCATCAGTACCAGCAAACATAATATCAGTAATCTTGAAGCCGAGAATCTCGTCGGCCTTATCGAAAAGTTCTTTTGCCAATGCGTTGTTGTCGTAGAGGTCCTTACCCATACCTACGAACTGAGAACCCTGACCAGGGAAAACAAATGCTTTCATTTTTATCCTTATTTTAAAAGTTTATTATTAATATACTATTTTACTATAAATACTTCCAATTCGGGTGCAAAGATACAATTTTTTTCTGAGAATCGGGAGAGAAAAACAAAAAAAATCCCTAATGCCTTCCGGCAAAAGGGATTCTTTATATTAATTTGCTTTACAGTGCGAAAATTATCGTACTAATGACAAATTGATTGATTAAGGATTACTCAGCTGCAGGAGCCTCTTCCTCAGCAACCTCAGCAGCAGGAGCCTCTACAGGAGCCTCAGCTGGAGCAGCTACAGGAGCATTCTCAGCAACAACGATAACAGGAACCTTAACCTCAACCTCCTTGTGATAGTGTACTGTAGCCTCGTACTCACCAACCTTCTTAGCATCCTTCATAGTAACGATCTTGCGATCAACCTCGATGCCCTTCTTAGCGAGCTCCTCAGCAACAGTTGCAGCGTTAACTGAACCGTAGAGCTGACCAGTAGCACTAACCTTAGCAGTAATAGTAAGAACAACGCCATTGAGAGCCTCGCCCTTCTTAACAGCCTCAGCCTTGATAGCCTCAAGCTTGTGAGCCTGCTGCTTCAAATCCTCAGCCAACTGCTTCTTAGCAGATGGAGAAGCGATAACAGCCTTACCTGTAGGGATAAGGAAGTTACGACCATAACCACTCTTTACATTAACGATATCGTTCTTGTATCCAAGACCGATAATATCTTGCTTCAAAATAATTTCCATTCTTCTTCTCCTCCTTAAATTACTTCATCAAATCGGTTACGTAAGGAAGCAAAGCGATCTGGCGAGCACGCTTAACAGCCTGTGCTACACGGCGCTGATACTTCAAAGATGTACCTGTGATACGACGTGGAAGGATTTTACCCTGCTCGTTCAAGAACTTCTTCAAGAACTCTGGATCCTTGTAGTCGATGTACTTAATACCGCTCTTCTTGAAACGGCAATACTTCTTCTTCTTTGTGTCAATAGAAGGAGCGGTCAAATAACGGATTTCTGATTTCTGATCTGCCATGATTAAGCCTCCTCTTTTTTACCAAGCTTTGCACGACGCTTCTCTGCGTAAGCGACAGCATACTTGTCAAGTTTAACAGTCATGTAACGAATTACTTTCTCGTCGCGGCGATAAGCTGTTTCGAGCTTAGCGATAACAGTTGGCTCAGCCTTGAACTCAACCAGGCTGTAGAAGCCTGATGTCTTCTTCTCGATGTTGTAAGCCAACTTCTTCAAACCCCAAGCCTCTTTGTTCAGAATCTCAGCACCATTATCGGTGAGTACCTTCTCGAACTTAGCGACCGTTTCCTTCATCTGTTCATCAGACAAAACGGGAGTCAAAATGAAAACGGTTTCGTATTGATTCATACTACTTTTGATAATTAAAATTTGTTATTAATAAATATTTTGCGCTTCGTAAAAGATGCCATAAAACATCCTTTTCACGAATTGCGGTGCAAAATTACAACTTTTTCTTGAATTAACCAAATATTTTTTGTACTTTTGCAGAAAACATTTGTTCTTTTTAGCTTTTATGAAGTTTTTAGAAGACTTTTTGAAGGGTTACACCTTATTAAATATATAAAATAAAATAAGAAGTAAAGATTATGAAGAATCAGAAATTAAAGAAATCATTCCGTGCTCTCCCTACCAT
>SFFP01000255.1 GCA_004556875.1 Ruminococcus flavefaciens | reverse complement strand
GTACGCTTCCGTCACGTTTTTCAACCATAAGAAGCGGAACTTCCACGGCTTCGTATGTTGTAAATCTTTCTCCGCATCTTGTACACTCGCGTCTGCGTCTTGTTTTGTCTTCTGCAGGACGTGAGTCTATAACTTTAAGGTCTTCAAATCCACAGTAAGGACACTTCATATTTTCTGCTCCCCGCCATAAGGCTCGGTCATTTTTGTAAGTATATTATAGCTGGAAATGAGGTCGCTTATGCCTGTAAATCCGCTTCTGTAAAGCTCAAGTATCACACTGCAACCGGGATTATATGAAGAAAGCTTTTCAAAAAACTGCCTGAAGTTAAATCTTCCCCTGCCTATCAGCAGACAATCGCCCATTTCTCCCGAATCGCTGATATGAACGTGAGATATCTTATCCCCGACGATATCAAGAAACTTCAAAGGACTTTCGTTTGAGCGTATCGCCTGTTTCGTATCGAGCACAAATGCAAATTCATTGCCCAGCATATTCTTAATCTCTTTTACAAATGCTGACGAACCGCTTTTACACCGTGAAACATTCTCTACTGCCACCGTTACGCCAAATTCCTTTCCGAGGCGATAAAGCCTTGAATACCTTTCACAGTAAAGCTCAGGCGTACATACCGATGACGGCTTTCCGCCGTGAAATACAAATATATCAGCGCCCACAATGTTCATAAAGCGGAAATACAGCTTGTAATATTCAAGTATATCATTCATTCTGCGCTCATATTCCGAAAAGAACATGAGAGGCTCTATCTCGCAGGTAAACGGATGTACCGATGGGCACTTTACGTCAAATCTCTTCAGCAGATTTGCAACACCGTGAGCAAAGCCTTTTTTCAGCTCTGAATGAGTATTTATAAAAACTTCAACACAGGAAACTCCATTGACAGCAAGGTCATAAAGAGCCTCCTCAAGAGGCTTAGGGTACAGGCAAGCTGTTGAAACACCTGCTATCAATATTACACCTCCCTGCGAAAATTTTCATATATTTTAATTATACTTATATTTCTTTTGAAAGTCAATAGAATACCAAAATTTTTATTGCCGCAAATACTTGAAAAACTATATATAAGACTGTTTATTGTCACTTTTCGCCGCTTTTTCATATGATAATGCGGAGGTGTATGTTTTGCTGAAAGAAATATTCCTCGCAGTAATAGTTAGTATTGATACATTTCTTGCCGCCGCAGCCTGCTGCAACAGCGGTATAAAGATACCCGTATTATCTGCTCTTGTCATTGATGTGATATGCGCGGCTGTGCTCGGCGTATCAATAGCATTTTCCGATATACTATGCGGATTTATCCCACTCAGGATATGCAGGCTTTGCGGTGAAGCCATTCTGATTTTTCTCGGAGCTGTCACCATTGCAAAAAGTCTTGTGAGAAGCCTTATAAGGCATATTTCCGACAGGGGAGAGCTTTCATTGAAAATGGGCAGCAGTCCCCTTATTCTCAAACTCTATCTCGATGATACTGCCGCCGATATTGACCATTCAAATCTGATTTCCGCAGGTGAAGCCGCCGCACTTGCTCTTGCAAGCTCACTCGATTCCGCCGCTACAGGTATAAGCTGCGGATACAGCGATATATCGCCTTTTGCTGCGTTTACAGCTGCATTTATATGCGGAGGTACGGCACTTTTTCTCGGCTCAGTTACAGGCAGAAAAATATCCTCTCTGCGCCATGACTTCTCATGGGCAGGAGGACTGCTTCTTATCATTTTTGCTCTGTTTTCCGCCTGAAACTATATCTCATAGACAACTATCTCAGCAGGGTCAAAAAGTCTCAGCTTTCCCAGACCTGCCGATACAAGGAGCTTCATGCCGCCAAAAGTGTACACTCCCTTTGAGTTTTTCGGGAAGAGTTTTCTTTCGGGTGAAAGCATTGCAATGCCGAAAAGTCTGACAACTCCGCCGTGTACATGACCGCTGAATGTGTATTTTGCGCCCCATTCCGCATAAGCTTCACCAAAAAACGGATTATGCGCCATGAGAAGGACTTCCCCGTCGGGACATTGTCCCATGAGCTTTTCGAGGTCTTGTGCATAAATGCTGTCAAGTCCGCGGTAGCCGCCGTTTTTCTTGTAAACGCCGTAGTCCTCTAAAAGACCGTATATCTTGATCTTTCTGCCATTTATCTCAGTCTCTGTGCTCTCATTTTTCAGCATTATAACGTCCGAATTTGCAAACATTTCTTCCATTTTCGGGCGCATTTCCTCGGAAATGCTCTGCTCATGGTTTCCGTATATCATGTATACAGGAGCTATTTCACAAAGCTGTTTCAGCGTAGCTTCTGCGCAGGAAAGGTCTGTTTCGTCACGACTGATAAGGTCGCCGCTGAAAATTATGATATCAGGCGACTGCTCCCTGACTTTTTTGCAGAGCCTTTTGTTATCTTCTCCGAAACGTCTTTTGTGAAGGTCGGAAAGATGAACTATCCTTATGCCATTTCCAAGCTTTTCGTGCCTTACTCTGAGAATGTAAAGGTTTTCTGCAGCCGCATATACGGCAAATAAAATTACCGCAAAAATTATGATCCAGATCAATATTTATCTCCATTTTGTAGGTAATTTACGGTCAGATAATATCCCGACCTACTTCTTCTTTTTCATTATCATTGCGTCAACAGCCGCAAATATCAGCAGATACAGCGATGTGAATATGAACCGCCCTGCATATGTGGCTATAGCTTCGCGGACTGTTCCTCTGTACTCGGCTTCGGGGGAAAAAACGCTTATCTCAGGCGCTGCAAGCAGCATTATCACCGTCAGCAATATCCCTGTAAAAAGCGGAACAAGTACGGAAAATATGAAAAAGAACCGCCTTGAAAAGCTGCCATCGTGTCCGCCGTCAAGCTGTATGAAATGATACATCCCACATAGTACGAGGGGAGTCACTAATGGTGCTGTTGACAAACCCTCGACATCGAGTGCTGAATATGGTATAATAAAAGTATCGAAAGTGAGGTAGCAACGATGTTAAAACGAGCCGAAAGCAG
>SFFP01000254.1 GCA_004556875.1 Ruminococcus flavefaciens | reverse complement strand
ATCATACCACAGCACTCGGACGAAGTCTATTCATCATACCTGACGAAAACCGACTGTTGAAACAACGCACACCTCACAGGACTATCCCATGTGTATTCCGTGAGTTTCCTTCCACTCTCGCTCCTCGGCAAGAGCCTTGCTGTCAACGTGCTCCCGAGCGTACTCGGTATCCTCATCAGGCTCGTCCTCTATCAGCGAAACCACAGCTGTAACACCGCCGACAATGCTATCAAGACCGACTGTGAGATCACTATCCACTTGGCTGCTTTTGATCTTAGCCTGTGCTTGTACTCGTCGAGCTCTTTCAGTTTCAAGCCATATTCCTCGTTCAGCCTCCCAGCCTGTGAGACGAGGTCTGCTGTTGCTTTCTTCAATTCCGCGGCTGCTAAAGTCGTGTTTTCCGACGTTTGATCCAGCAGCTCCCGACAGGTCGCTATTGTATCTCTCTGCTCGGAGCGTATTGTTTTCAGCACCTGTTCTGTATCCGCTTTCGTCGCCAGTACCGAGAGTCTGGTAAGTATCTCCAGCTGCTCCTGCGACATCAGCTTGTTCAATTCTATCAGCGCTTTCCAGTTGGAATCGAGCACCACCACGGTCGGCTGAGTGTCCGCCGCTGCCGACAATTCCTTGTCGTACATCTGCTGTAATTCTTCTTGCTTTGAATTCATACTCCATATTCCCCTTTCTATATCGCTCGCCATGAAGCTTGTTGTCACGGCATCTCCTGCCATTAGGACAAGTATAGGTAATATACTTTCGGTTGTCCTCCCATCTGACATTGTAGCCCTGCTGCTTCATCAAGTAACAGAACTGCTTCTTTGATTTCGCCTGTTTCATCACTTGATTGATGACGTTCATCAGCTCCCACTTGAAGCTCTCGCCACGCTTGGCTGACCTGTACTCGCTGTCGGACAGGTAGTCCCTGTTCATTTTCTTCTTTGGAGTGTCGAGGACATGGACTCCGTACCGCTGACAAATTTCATCGCTGAGCTTCATCAGTTGTTCGACACTCTCCTTGTTGGAATGGTACTTCTTTCCATCCTCGAAGCTGACAGAGTTCAGTACCAAATGGCTGTGGATATGTTCACGGTCGATATGAGTTGCCACCACAACTTCATACTTTCCGAAGGCTTTCTCTGCAAGCTCAACAGCAATCTTGTGAGCAAGCTCAGGCTCAATTTTGTAGCCGCTCGGAAAGCTCTGCACTAAATGATAGTACAGCCGTCCGTCGCTTTTGTGATAGAGATTTTTGGTCGCAGTCATTTCATCGAGAGCAGTCTCGGGCGAGCAGTTGACTCCTGTCACGAAACGCTTGTCCTCTGAGACCGTCTTTTCCTTTCTGCTGACGTAGCTGAGGACATTCTTCATGCCGCCAGCGGTCTGAGTTTTGTTGTTTATAAAATGGATTATTGGCATCACTTCACCCCCTTTGCTATCTCACAGACTGCCGCTGTTACTGACCTGTGCTGCTCTATAAGCTCGTCCAGTCTGACAGAGTGGAGCCGTCCTTCGTGAGCCAGCATTGCTATCTGATTGAGATTCCGACCGATAGCTTTCTGTTGCTTTGAAACCTCATTCAGTCCGTCAACTACTACGATTTTCTTATCGAGTGCCGACTTGAGAACGAAGTCGCTGAGAGACAGCTTGTTCCGCTGAGCCTTGTTGTGTATCCGCTCGTACTCTTCCTCTGTACAGCGGATAGTGATCGTTCGATTGCGTTTTCTCATTGTATCACGCTCCTTTCTTTGTGCGATTTTTGTGAGGGGGCTCGGGGTTCGCCCCGACCAGCAAGCGTTCGGCGGACTGCCGAATGCGATGCTGGCATTTCATACTTCCGTCGCCGGTACTGCTCCGTCAGCGGTACTTTTCTCCCTATGCCAACGCTGCCCACACTCGCTCCACGTTGCGCCACAATCGCTTTCACTGCCGCAGGAGGGATAACTACCCGATTTCCGTATCGGAGGCAAAAACGGGCGTTCTTGTGCGTGACAGTAACTCAGCCGTGACAGTAAAACTACCGACACAGAATCCTACTGACACGCCCTGCAGATGAAGCTATATAGACGTTTGTGAGCTGTCGGGCAACGCCTGCGTGACGGTAACATTTCTACCGTCACTACTGTCACGCTCGCCGTTGTAATGAAGAATAATAACTCGACCTTTGTGAACTCTTTCGTACTTGAAATCAATTCCGTACTTGCTGAGTTCATAACCATTTTGAACCAAGTCGCGCGTTACTCTGTTCGGATAAATAACTTCATCGGTAACTGATTTGAGTTCAGCAACTAACTCAGTTGCAGTGCCTTCAAAGTGAATGCGCTCTCTGATGAAAAGATATACAGCAGAGAGAACAATATTGTCACAGCTCTTCTTCGGTGTAGCTTCGTTCTCAACTATCCAGCGCATGACATCAGTATCGAAATGCATTCGCAGTTCAGTGTATTCAATATCACGTCCCTGACAATACATGATTGCTTTTCCTGAGCCGCACTTTGTTTCCTTGAGCGCAAAGTTTCCGTCAGTAGCACCACCGATACCTGTGCTGCCTGTCATCATATTGAACGGATTATCGTCCTTAGCTTTTCGCATATGATGTATCAGCAGTATGCAGATACCTAAACGATAAGCAAGCTGTTTGAGCGCAATCAGTTCAGCGTAGTCAGCACCGTAACTTGACTCAACATTGCTGCGCACCATTTGCATTACATCGACAACAACTATTTTCAAGTCATCGTGCTCTTTCTTGAAGCTTTCTATCTGTTCTTCAAGACCTGCACCGATTTTATCAGCAGCAATCGCGAAGTGTAGATTCTCAATCGGTTCGGCGTTCATCTGAAACAATCTGCGCTGTAGTCGCTGATAGTTATCCTCGAGACAAAGATACAAAGCAGTTCCTTGAATAGTACCACGTCCGAGTACAGGAACTCCTGTTGCAATGCTGAGGCAAATATCCATTGCCAGCCATGACTTGCCTACCTTCTGTGCACCTGCGAGTACATACAGTCCCTGCGTGA
>SFFP01000253.1 GCA_004556875.1 Ruminococcus flavefaciens | reverse complement strand
ACCGAGATAAGAGTCAGGATACTGCATCATATTTGAAACAGTGCTGTATATCATGGTACTGCTCATCTGAGTAAGGTCAACATCTATTACCTTGCCCTGTGCATCGGTAACTGTCTGTACTGTAGTTTCGGCAGGAGCATTTCCGCTTTGATCTGCGGCTTTTCCGCAGCTGCATAAAACAGCGCAGCACAGACATATAAGTGCGATAACACTATTTCTGTGCATTATTTTCCCCTCCTGAGAGCCATTGAAGCGAGGCAGAATATAAAGAATACGCAGATATCAGCGGAAACTATGGTCGAACCCACAGGAGTTCCCACAAGTATTGAGATTATGATACCTGCTGCTGCACAGATGAGAGAAATTATCACAGAGCAGATTATAACGCTTCTGAAACTCTTGAAAACACGCATTGCCGAAAGGGCAGGGAAGATAATAAGTGCGGATATGAGGAGCGAGCCTACAAAGTTCATTGCAATGACGATAATGACTGCGATGACTACTGCGATAAGCAGATTGTACATATCCGAGCGTATTCCTGTAGCCTTTGCAAAGTTTTCATCGAATGTCACGGCGAATATCTTGTTGTAGAAAACAAGGAATACCGTAACGACTATGACCGACATAGCAACACATATCCATACATCTGTGAGTGAGAGGGTCAGGATTGAAGTCGAGCCGAAAAGCGTACTGCACACATCGGCTGAAACATTGCTTGTGGTGCGTCTGTTACCGCTTTGTGCCGCAATATTCATCATCATATAGCCGAGAGCGAGTGCTCCGACGGATATCATTGCAACTGCCGCATCGCCCTTTATTTTGGTATTATTGCCTGTTCTCAGCAGGAGCACTGCCGAAATAATAGTCACAGGCATTATTATGAGCATATTGTTGGTAATTCCTGTTACTGTTGCCACAGCCATTGCACCGAATGCAACGTGAGAAAGTCCGTCACCGATGAATGAGAAGCGCTTCATAACAAGGGTAACACCAAGGAGAGATGAACACAGCGCTATGAGAAGTCCGACTATCATAGCGTATCTCACATAAGGATACTGAAAATACAGCTGGAGCTTTTCGATTATCTCACTCATCTTCCTCACCTCCCATAACAGCGAGGAAAGCCTGACCTGTCTTGCTTGTGAGGTAGTCCTCTTTAGTACCGAAGAAAAGCTGTTTTCTGCCTACATGGAGTATGTGTGAAGCATACTTTACAGCCGCGTTCATATCGTGTGATACCATAATTACTGTAATGCCGTCCTTTTTGTTGAGACTGTCGATAAGCTCATACATCTCGTTTGTAGCCTTTGGGTCAAGACCTGTTACAGGCTCATCAAGGAGTATCATCTTCCTTGCGGCGCAGAGTGCTCTTGCAAGGAGCACCCTTTGCTGCTGACCGCCCGAAAGCTCTCTGTAGCAGCGTTTTGCGAGGGGCTCTATCTCAAGTCTGCGCATCATATCGTGAGCGAGCTTTTTCTCTTCCTTGCTGTAGAATGGGCGGAAACCGCATCTGTTCATACAGCCTGACTGTACTATCTCACGCACAGAAGCAGGGAAGTCTCGCTGTACCATTGTCTGCTGAGGGAGATATCCTATCTCGTTTTTGCCTACCTCTCCGCAGAGAGAGATATTGCCGCTGAGCTGCGGCTTTAATCCGAGAAGCGCCTTTATGAGCGTACTTTTTCCCGAACCGTTCTCACCGACGATACACAGATAATCACCGCTGTTTACAGTAAAATTAAGGTTTTTCGTAACAACGTCTCCCTCGTAACCGAGAGAGACGTTTTCGCATTTCAACAATGCTCCCATTTAATTAAGCACCTTCTTTAAAGTATCAAGATTGTCATTCATTATAGATATGTAAGAAGCTCCGCGGGATATGTCGTCCGAAGTGACTGACTGTATTGAGTTGAGCTTCTGTATCTTTGCGTTTTTATTCTTTGAGCTGCTGATTATGGACTTAGCGATTGAGTCATCGGAATTCTCGATGATGAACACCGTATCGAGGTCAAGCTCGTCCATTTTTTCAGCAAGATTGGCGATAGTCTCAAAGCTTGCCTCGGTTTCCGCAGAACAGCCATTAAAAGCCGCATAGTAGTCAAGTCCGTAATCGTCGAGGAGATAGCGGAAAGGGAAGCGGTCACCGAAGAGCAGAGTCTTTGTATCAGCGCTTTCTGCCATATCGGAGTATTCCTCATCAAGAGCTGAAAGCTTATCCGTATAAGCGGCAAGGTTGCTCTTATACTTATCTGCATTTGCAGAGTCAAGTTCACAGAGTGAGCTGCATATATCGCTGCATATCAGCTTTGCGTTGTCAAGAGAGAGCCATACGTGTTCGTCGTATTCTTCCTCATCATCGTCGGTATGAACGTGCTCTTCCTGCATACCTTCCTTGTGCTCTTCCTTACGGATATTGCTGCCAACGGATTCAAAGAGCTTAATGACCTTCATATCCTTGTTTTTAACGCCTTTCAGTGCATCATCTACCCAGCTTTCCGACTCGCCGCCCACATAAATGAACATATCACAGTCGGAAATGGTCATCATATCCTGAGCACTTGGCTGGTAATTATGTATATCCATGCCGCTTTCAAGGAGATATCTGATATCTGCACTGTCAGTATCGCCAATTATCTCGCGTGTCCAGTCATACTCGGAAAAGTTTGTGCAGACTATGCTCAGCCTGCCGCTGTTGTTGTCAGACGGCTTTTCAGCTGCGCAGCCAATGAGCGTGGCTGTGAGGAATACGGAAGCAAGTAATGCCGCAGCGTTCTTCAGTTTATTTCTCATAATATCTCCTTTTATGAATTTGATAATCATTTTCAAATCATATTATACTTTATTTAAAACACTATGTCAATAGCTGAATGTTAATTTCACATAACTTTCATGTTTGTGCGGTGGCTGTATTATTTGCGATATACTTGACAATGGTATATTTTTCGTGTATAATATAACCGTAATATTGATGTAGGGGGTGCGGTATTATGCCAAAGACTTCAAAAGACAAAGAGCTG
>SFFP01000252.1 GCA_004556875.1 Ruminococcus flavefaciens | reverse complement strand
GAATGCTTCTGAGAGTTATAATGTCAATGAAGGGCGTTTACCATAAGGGACTCAACAGCTTTACCTTCCGTCAGATAAGCAGCAAGGTAAATACAACAGTTGCTTCTATGACAGTTATCTGCCTTATGCTCTTTCTCACTATCTGCACACTTTCTACAGCTTTTGTTATCAGAAACTCTCTGAACAAGCAGGTACAGGATTATTACCCTGTAGATATGTATGCTGAGTTCGGAAGAACAACAAGCGCTGAAACACCCGAAGAAGCAGAGAATTTTACTGAAAAGCCTCTTTATACAAGTCTTAAAGATGAATATGAAAAAAAGGGCTTGGATCTATATGAGGAATTTGGTGAATACTGCGATTTCCATAACTATGCAGACCCGAATTTTACTTTTAATTCATTCCTCGGCGAGGCGAAGGATGAGTTAAAAAAGGAACTTCCTTCAGTGATAAGTACAGATGATGATTATTGGCTGGAGATCATAAAGCTCAGTGATTATAATAAATTAATGAAGCTCTATGGCTTAAAGACTCTTGACATCAATGATAACGAGTATGTTTTATGTGCGTCATTCGGGGGAATGATGGGATTTTACGATGAGATACTAAAGGGTAAAGCAGAGATAAATGTATTCGGAAACACCCTTGTTCCTCATTTTGACAAGACATACAAGGGATTTATCCGCCCTGCGGTACAGCCGATAAATGGAGGGCTTTTCATCGTTCCCGATTCAGCGGTTGATGAGAATGCGGCGTGTGATAATATAATAGTCGGCAATCTGAAGGCATCTGATGCAAAAGGAAAGCAGAAGCTTGAAGAAAAATTCCGTGAAAAATGGGAAAATGTCATGGGAAACATTGAAGGTGAAAAAGGAATAGGCTATTCCGAGTATATGTCCTCAAGACGAGAGGAAGCTAATTCCACTGTCGGTCTCAGCGCAATGGTAACATTCCTCGGACTTTACATCGGATTTATATTCCTTGTATCCTGCGGCGCTATCCTTGCACTTAAAGAGCTTTCGGAAAGCTCAGACAGCGTTCCGAGATATACAATGCTCAGAAAGATCGGTGCAGAGGAAAAGGAAATAACAAAGTCACTGTTCCTTCAGTCGGGGATATTCTTCCTGCTGCCGCTGCTGCTTGCCTGCCTGCACGCATTTGTGGGCATGAAATTCGGTATGTTTGCAATATCAATGATAGTAACAGGCAGTATGTTAAAGCCGATACTCTTTACAGCCGCAGTAGTAGTTCTCATTTACGGCGGATACTTCCTGCTGACATTCCTCGGCAGCAAGTCGATAACAAGAGAACAGAGATAACAAAGACATCTTCTGCGTGATATAGATCATAGAAACAGCTCTCATTACGGAGAGCTGTTTCTGATTGTGTGAGGAGGATCGAATTGCTTGACTTTAAGGCTTGTCTATGGTATAATTTAGAAGATTGAGAAAAATTTAACAGCTAAGGAGCTGCATTCATGGACAAGATAAACGACATAATCAAAGAAGTAGACGGATACGTGTGGGGCATACCGCTCATCGTGCTCATAATCGCCTGCGGAATACTGCTTTCGGCAAGGCTTAGATTTGTACAGGTGAGAAAGCTTGGACTTGCTCTTAAATACATGGTCAAAAACGAAGAGGGCGGCAAAGGAGAAGTATCGAGTTTCTCGGCACTGTGTACAGCTCTTTCTGCTACAGTCGGCACAGGCAATATCGTCGGTGTTGCTACGGCTGTTGCGGCAGGCGGAGCAGGTGCGCTTTTCTGGATGGAGGTCGCGGCTTTCTTCGGAATGGCTACAAAATACGCAGAGGGACTTCTTTCTGTAAAGTACAGGATACACGATGAAAACGGCGATATCCTCGGCGGACCTTTCTATTATATCGAAAACGGTCTCGGAAAGCGTTTTAAGTGGCTCGGCAAGGTCTTTGCTCTGTTCGGACTTCTTGCAGGACTCATGGGTATCGGAACTATAACTCAGATAAACGGTATTACTACCGCCGCAAACAATTTCTTTGACCCGCAGTCAGCTCATACAGTGAATATACTCGGTATGGAGCAGACATGGACGACCATTATCGCAGGTCTTATAATCACTTTTCTTGTGGGACTCATCGTTATCGGCGGTATCAAGCGTATAGCAAGGATATCAGAGATAATCGTGCCTGCAATGATAGTTTCGTATGTTGTGTGCTGTCTTATTATAATCGGCTGTCACATTACTGAGATACCTTCGGCTGTTGCTGAGATAGTCAAGGGGGCATTCGGTTTCAGACCTATCGCAGGCGGTGCGGCAGGAATGTCAATAATTCTTCTTTCAATGCGAAATGGTGTTGCAAGAGGTATATTCTCAAACGAAGCAGGTCTCGGTTCTGCACCTATTGCAGCAGCTGCGGCTAAGACAAATGAGCCTGCAAGGCAGGGACTCGTTACAATGACAGGTACTTTCATTGACACTATGCTTGTCTGTACGATGACAGGTCTTTCCATAGTAATGGCAGGAAGCCACGAAAAGGGACTTGAGGGCGTTGCCATAACTACCGATGCTTTCAGCTATGGACTGCCATTCCCCGAAAAGGTATCGGCATTCATACTCATGGCTTGCCTTGCGGTATTTGCTTTCACAACTATTCTCGGCTGGAATTACTATTCAGAGCGCTGTCTTTCATACCTTACAGGTTCAAAGAAGGGCGCAACAAAATTTTTCAGATGGCTTTACATTGCCGCTGTATTCGTAGGTCCTTATCTTACAGTCGAAGCTGTATGGAATTTAGCGGACATTTTCAACGGACTCATGGCACTGCCTAATGTTGTGGCACTTATCCTGCTTTCGGGAGTAGTTGCTTCTGAGACAAAAATATACCACGACAATCTCAAAAGCGGAAAGATAAAAGACTGATATAAACAGGAAAAGGGACGGTTTGACCGTCCCTTTAATTTTAGGTTGAATTAAAGACTTAATATTTTTCTGTGCCGAACAATACCTTGTCAAAGAAATCCTTTGTAGTTTCGTTGCCGAGAGCCTTTT
>SFFP01000251.1 GCA_004556875.1 Ruminococcus flavefaciens | reverse complement strand
GAAAAAAGCGGATATCCTGATGGCGGAAATACGAAAAAACAGAAGACATCATTATGATTAAACAACTTCTGTATCATGTTGACGAAGAAAACGGTTGTATGTTATAATGTTCAGGGGGATTGATTTGTCTGATAAAAAGAAAAAAAAGAACGCATACATTTCTGTCCTGAAAGATTTCGGGATAAGTCTGATCATACTTGCAGCAGCAACTATAGCAGGATATTTATTCAAACTCGGAGGTCTGACAGACAGCAACATAATTATGCTGTATATCATAGCAGTTCTTGTGATATCTATCCTGACATCAAAGATATACTATTGCCTAGGTTTGTCTATTGTAGGAGTATTGGTATTCAATTACTTATTTACATATCCGGAATTTTCGTTCTCGGCTCATGATGCAGGATATCCGGTGACTTTTCTTACCATGTTCATAACAGCACTTATTGCAGGAACGCTTGCCAATAAGCTGAAACGCAATACTCTTATAGCCGAACAGAATGCCCGAGAAAAAGAAGAAGCAGCTTTGCTTGCACAGAATGAACAGCTTAGAGCAAATATGCTCCGCACAATTTCCCATGACCTCAGAACACCGCTTACTTCCATATCGGGAAACGCAAGTACCCTTATTTCCGGCGGAACTGCACTTGACGAAACAGCAAGACAGCAGATCTATACGGATATCTTTTCCGAGTCTATGTGGCTGATCGAAATGGTGGAAAATCTTTTATATGCCACACGAATAGAAGACGGACGAATGCAGCTCAATATCTCGGTAGAGATACTTGATGACATTGTGCAGGAGGCTGTAAGACACACCGAACGCACTCACCCAAAGAGAAATATCATCGTTGATATGTATGACGAGATAATCCCCGTCATGGCAGATGCAAACCTTATCGTACAGGTCATTGTCAATCTTATGGATAATGCAGTCAAGTACAGTGATGAGGATTCTGATGTTACTGTCAGTGTACACCTTGAAAATGAGTATGCTGTTATATCCGTTTCTGATCACGGCACAGGTATTTCCGATGAAGAAAAGGAAAAGGTTTTTGATATGTTCTACACGGGCGGAAGCCGTTCCTCAGACAGCAGAAGAAGTCTTGGGCTGGGACTTGCACTTTTCAGGTCAATTATTACTTCACACGGCGGTACTATATCTGTCAGCGACAACATACCAAACGGTACAGTTGTCAGCTTTACTCTGCCAATAGGAGAGGTCGATCTGAATGAATGAATATCTTGTTCTGGTGGTGGAGGATGACAAGCCTATCAGAAATCTTATAACAACCACTCTTAAAATGAATGATTATCGCTTTATCACCGCCGTCAGGGGCAGAGAAGCGGTCATGCTCAGCGCTTCGCATAAGCCTGACATCATCATACTTGACCTTGGACTGCCCGACATTGATGGCGTTGAGGTCATAGAGCATATACGCACTTGGAGCGATGTTCCTATCATCATAGTCAGTGCAAGGAGCGAGGACAGGGATAAGATAACAGCACTTGACAAAGGTGCAGATGATTACCTGACAAAGCCGTTCTCTGTTGATGAACTTCTCGCAAGGCTCAGGGTGATACAAAGGCGGCTCATGAGATCCGAAAACGTATCGGTCACGGAGTTTGTCAACGGCAGACTGAGGATAGACTATGTTTCGGGCTGTGTTTATCTTGATGATGAAGAACTGCACCTGACCCCGATAGAATACAAGCTTCTGTGCCTGCTTGCAAAGAATGTCGGCAAGGTGCTGACACATAAGTACATTATCCAAAGTGTATGGGGAACTCCTGCGGATAACAGCGAAGCCTCCCTGCGTGTATTTATGGCTACCCTGCGAAAAAAGTTGAGTGACAGCAGTCAGGCGCTGATACAGACACATATCAGCATTGGGTATCGTATGATGAAATTATAGCTTTTACGGAACTGTACAGACAAGACACTTTTATTTGTTGATCCAAATCACTTTCTACGGCTGCAAAAACAATTGCACCGAATATTATTTTGCTAAAATGAAATAAGGGCAATGTCTTCCATTCACGGAGGACATTGCCCTTTTCCTTATGCTGTGATTATATCAGTCCTGAATCTCCTGCATCATAGTCGCACCATCCTTGAAACCGACCTTGTAAGCAGCTCTCATCTCAGCGGCGGCAGTATCGCTCGCGCAGTCAAGTATCTTGTGGAATATATCGATCTGTTCCTCACTCAGCGAATTTTCAAACGGTATGCAGAGCTTGTTAAACTCATCGAAGTTAATCTCACCCTGTCTGTAATTGTACATCGCATCGATCATTTGTATCTGTCCTTTCGGTTTTATTGTAAAACCAACCGTCCAAACTTTACCAAATAATCGTTGTTAAGGTGTTGCTTACGGCACACCTCTGAGCAATTCCATTACTGAGCTGCACACCATGATGCGTTACTTGGAGTATGACTTCCTGCGTGACCACGGCTTACAGCACTTCGACAACTGGGTTGCGGTTGTCACCCACCCAAAAGGACAACCATTTATTGCTGATAAATTTCCACGCCATTCTGCGGAAGTAAGAGGTTTCTGCTGTCTGCGAGAGGCTTGCTGATGAATTTGTAGTAAATGTCAACCTTGCGAGGTGCGTTTCGATCTTCGGGACGGGAGTGGACTACAATAAACTCTATCAGGTCTAAGCACAGCTCACGGGTAAGGCAAGGGGCATCGCTCCACTTCTTCAAACGCTGAATGAATTTCTCAACGTCCTGTTCGTTTTGCTGTTCCTGCATTCTTGCTTTGCGGTACTGCTCCGCCTGAGCCGTAAGCTCCTTCTGCTCGGCAGTATACTTTTCAAGCATTTTTGCACTCAGATCTTCGGGCAGCTTACCGAGCATTCTTTCTTCATAGGTCTTGCTGATGATCGTGTCAAGCGTCCTCGGTCTGCTGTTTACGCTCATTCGCCTTGATCGCAAGATAACGCTGTCTCTCGCCGTCCTCGTCCTCAATGACACGCTTTGCCCTTGCACGAATATCCTCAAGCACCAGCCCCTCAATGATACGCTGTAAAATTGAATGCGAGGAGCATACCTCCTTGCCGTGGTTCGCATAAGTGTTGCAGATATAGGTGACGAGCTTGTATTTGCCACGCTTTTTTGATTCATGGAACGTGGTGTTGTTTTTCAGTTTCGCCCCACAGTCGGCACAGTACATCAGACCGCCGAGCGGAAGTATCACTCCGCTTTTTGTGACCTTACCATGACTGCACGAATTGTTGATCTCCTGCACCTTATCCCATAATTCCTTGTCTACGATAGGCTCAAAAGCATCATCAATGACGATCCATTCATCGGAGTCCCTGATATATTTTTGGTGGTTCTTATAGGAAACGGTGGTGAATTTCTGGCTGACAACAGAACCCTTGTAAATAGGATTTTCGAGAATATCACGCACCATTGCGGCATTCCACAGGTGATTGGAAATGTAGGGGTTCGGCTTGCCCAAACGCTGATAGGTGTAATCGGACGGAGTAATAACTCCCTGTGCATTCAGAGCCTTAGCGATCTGCGGAGAGCTTGCACCCTCGGAACGCATTTTGTACATCATACGGACGTAGGGAGCGTTCGTTTCATCGACTACGGGCAATCTGTCCTCAGTGTCTCCCACAAGATAGCCGAAAGGTGCAACAGGAGCGTGATACTTGCCCTGCTTTGCATTGGACACCATGACCGCACGGATTTTCTTTGAGGTGCTGGCGGCGTGCCATTCGTTGAAAAGATTGACTATCGGCATCATGTCCATAGCCGTGCTGTTGCGTTCAAGTGTATCCACATTGTCGCTCAGGGCGATGAAGCGGATATTGAATGAAGGGAAAACGTAATCAACATACTGACCGACTTCGATGTAATTACGACCGAAACGGGAGAGGTCTTTACAGAGTATCAGGTTTATCTTTCCCGACCTCGCATCATCGAGAAGTTTCTGGACACCCGGACGGTTGAAGTCAGTACCCGAATAACCGTCGTCCTCGTATGTCTCCACCAAATTCCAGCCTGTTTGCTTGCTGACATATTCCGTCAGCATTTTTTTCTGATTTTCTATTGAAATGGATTCTCCGGCACGTTCGTCCTCCTGCGATAAACGTACATAGATACCCACGTTGTAATGCGACTGCTTTGTCATGATAATAAACTCCTTTCTGATAAAAACAAAGCAGCCATATTCGGTATATCTCAAAGAGCATGGAATACCGAATATGGCAGTAAGGACTACGCTGTTTCGAGTTCTTCCATTGCTCTGTGAAAAGCATGATCGTGAAGCACCTTGTCGAGATTTTTCTCCCCGACAAAGTGTGCGGTGACAATAAAAGTCTGTCCCTCAATCTCATAAGTTGCTGTGTCGGTAGGCTTGTCTTTGTATCGCTCCACCTTTTCAGCAAGTGTCTCTTTCTTCTGCAATTTTCTCCTTTCCGCCTGCGATCATCTATCTCTACACGCATAGGCTTTTTGTTGCAGGGCGTTACTCCTGCACAGTAATATTATAGCGCGCACCGCCGAGGTTTGTCCATAGGTATTGCGCCCAAAGTTTTTGTATCTGACTTGTGCGCATAGGATATTATATCGAACGGAACGGCTATAATCGTTTTGTTGTCGGAATATATGTTACTCCGAATAGGAATGATCTGTTTCTGAAAAGCTCATCTGCTTACCGTACTTTTCGGAATAGCTTTCGTCCGAGCTGTTGTCAGCATCGGCAGAACTATCGTCAGCCAGTTCACCGATCTGCTCATAGGTCATACCGCTTGCGGTCAGCTTGCCGATGAGCGTATGCTCCGCAGTGACTGCATCGAGAAGTTCCTGCCCCTCAGCACCGTCGTAAAGCTGTGAGAGCTTATCGTAGGTGTAGAGTTTGCTGTCGATGATGACCTTGCGCCTGCGTTCCTGCACTGCCTTGATAGACTTTTCGTAGCTGTCGAGCTTCGCCTGATTCTCGGCAAGCACGACATCCGTAATGATAACGGCGGACTCGTCAGCAATCTCAGCTTTTGCTTTCTTACTCATTCACATCACCTACTATAATAATATTTGGTCGTATAAATCCATGACAAGCCAGCCATGGTTTACACGCACTTGTTACTTAGGCTATAATGAAAGCAGTGATTGG